>NZ_JAZUMY010000063.1:0-20759 GCF_045603845.1 Methanobrevibacter sp. | reverse complement strand
TTTATTTATAAATTTAATTATTGTAAAACTCTTATTGTGATATGTATAAGATTTCACAACTTAAGAAATGAGGTGTAATATACATTTTGTTTTTGAAGTATAAATAATGTTGGTGAGAGCATCTGACAAGTTTTAATCCATAGGTATAAAACCCTGATTTTTAATGTCTTTTTGCGCTTTTGTCAATAAATAATTTATTAATTCATCAGTTTTAGAATCTTGATCGTTAACTTTAACTAAACTAATAACATGTCTTGTATCTAGTTTTAATATTTTATTTCCATTAAAATAACTGGCATTTAAGAAACTATATAAATTTTCAGAATTTCTAACTAATTTAAAAGCATCAAATTGCGAGTTGACCTTATGTTTTACGGTGTAATCAAGGTTATAATGCTCAAGAGTATTCCATGCGAGCCTTTGGGCGGAACCGTCTACTTTAACAAAGTCAAGATTATCCAAATCTTTTATTTCTTTAATTTCAGGACAATCAGGGCTTGAAATCAAAACAAGATAATCGTATGCAATAGGTATGAAGTTAATGTCTCTTTCATAAGCAATTAAAGGATCATCCAATGTCAATAAATCAACAACTCCTCTTTTTGCAAGCTTGAATGCGTCATTGTCGTTGCTGCTGTATACATTAATATTGAAAGGCAAGTCAATGCTTTCCAAAAGTCCGGAACTGATATGTCCTCCCGCAATATTTATATTGTCAGGTTCAGCTATCTGAATCAGGTATTTTCTGTATTCTTCAAGAAGCCTTTGCCCGTCTGTTGTCAGGCCGCTGCCGTTGCCTTTTTTTTCAGTTAATTTAAATCCCAATTGCTCTTCAGCTTTCAATATTCTTCTGTTAAAAACAGTATGTGAGATATTCAGTTCTTTGGCAGATTTTCTCTGTGAATTGGTTCTGTTCAGTGATTCCAAACTTTGGTATAATTTATAACCATAGATTTCACCATTTATCTCTAAGCTAATCAATCCTTTGCTTTCAAGTTTCATTAATTATATATTAAAGTTTTTTACATATATTTATCTAGTGTTTTTAGGAATGATATAATGGAATTAATGAAAAGCTCAATTAAAGCTATTATTGGTAATATTGTAAGTGCTGAAGAATTTTTGGATGCTGATGACATAGATAAGTTTGAAGATATAATCATTGAATCAAAAAATGTTTTTGTAACCGGTGCCGGAAGGTCAGGACTCGCTGCAAAAGCATTCGCAATGAGATTGATGCATTTGGGAGTAAGTGCCTATGTTGTAGGAGAAACCATCTCTCCAGCTATTTATGAGGATGATTGTATCGTGGCCATTTCAGGATCCGGTGAAACAAACACAATTGTTTCTGCTGCAAGAATAGCTAAAAACAGAGGTTCAAAAGTTTTAGCTGTTACTTCCTATCCTGAATCAACTTTAGGTCAATTGGCCGACTGCTGTCTTTTGGTTAAAGGAAGAACAAAAAAAGAAGTTGATGACGAAAATTATATGAAACGTCAAATTCATGGAAACTATACTTCCTTAACTCCATTGGGAACTGCTTTCGAATTGACAACACTTGTGTTTTTGGATGCAATTGTTTCTGAACTTATGGAAAAAATGCATCAGACCGAAAGCGATTTAAAAGCAAGACATACTGTTTTAGAGTAATTTAGTCAAAAATTACTCTATTTTGATTATTATATATATTACACCTTTCACCGCGTAAAAATCCGACTAGCGTAACATTACCTTTTTTTGCAATATTATAACCTGAATTTGCAGGAGCGGCGTTGGATGCTAAAATTGGAACTCCGACACGGGTCATTTTGATAACCATATCCGCAGGCATTCTTCCACTGTAAATGACATAAGAGTTAGATAAATCAAAATCATGGAGTAGTCCGTATCCTATTACCTTGTCAACTGCAACATGGCGGCTAACGTCTTCCTTTACAACAAACTGTCCGTCATATACGATTCCTGCAACATGTGTCCCGCCGGTTGCCTGCCAGATTTCAGCATTGTCTTTAAGCTCCTCAATCCTGTCAATCAGCTCATGGACTGAAACCTGAAAATCTGATTCAACACGTTTCACATTTTTAATTTTGCTTCTCCATCCTCCTGCGGAATCTGAACACAGCACGGTTTCATTCGTTTTAAGCAGCGTATCATCAATTTCAGCATATATCTGATTTCCTTCAATTTTAATTTCTTTAATCGCATCCATTGAATCAACCATATTTTCATTGAACATGTATCCGACAGCGAATTCTTCCAATGAGTCTTCGATTGCAGATAAGCTGCGGCTAATGTCATCGTTAATAGTTAATGTAATTGTTTCGTCCTGAACAACATTTTCCTTTACTTCCTGTGCTTTGTTGTTTTTATAGTGTATTGCATCAATTTCTTCGATTTTCATTTTATTATCCCCTATATTATCTTATTTATTTTTCTTTTTTCTTACTTTTTCCTATTTTAGTAAATTATTTAATATGTTAAGAATAGATATTCATATCAAAGGTTATAATGTGGTTGTTATGGAAAAGAAAAGTAAAATTATTATCTTAATTTTAGCTCTTTTAATTGTATTGGGGATTGCTACTCATATATTTTTAACTCCTTCTACTGTTGAAAATTCAGGAGCTAAAAACATTACGGATATGATTGGAAGGACTGTTGAAATACCACAGTCACTCAATAAAGTGGTTGCAACATCACCTCCAATGTCTACTGTCATTTATATGATTGCTCCGGATAAATTGACTGCTCTAAATTTCCAGTGGACCGATGAGGAACTTGAGTATGTTCCATCACAGTATCGTGGATTGCCTAACATTGGCGGCTGGTATGGAACTCAGGACGGCAGTTATGAAGAGTTCATCGCATCCGAACCGGACATTGTCATAGAGTCCATTGATGAAGGCGGGGACGGAGATCTGTCAACGGTTAATGAAAGACAAACAAAATTCGGCAAAATACCTGTTGTTGCAGTTAATGATACTACAAGCGTTGATAAGGTTGATGCTTCAATTTCATTTATTGGTGACGTTATCGGTGCAACGGATAATGCTCAAAAGTTGGTTGATTTCAATGATAAATATTTAAATGAAGTTCAGGATAAAGCTTCCAAATTATCCAACGGCGATAAAAAGACTGTTTATTATGCAGTTGACAATGACGGACTAAAAACCTATCCTTCAGGTTCAACTCATGGCCAATTGATTGATCTTGTCGGCGGGGAAAATGTTGCCAATTCACTAAATCAGGGAAATACCACTACTGGTGTTCAGGTTTCAATAGAACAGGTCATCAGCTGGAATCCTGATGTTATCATCACAACAGATCCTGATTTCTATGCAAACGTTTACAATGATTCAAACTGGGCCAGCATCAATGCAGTCAAAAATCATGAAGTTTATCTGTCTCCTCAGTCTCCATTCAAATGGTTTGACAGGCCTGTTGGTGCAAACATGATTATAGGTGTTCCATGGACTGCCAAAGTAATATATCCTGATCAGTATTCTGATATTAACTTAATGGATGCTACCAAGGAGTTCTATTCAAACTTTTATCATTACGATTTGTCAGATGACCAGGCTAAAGAAATATTATTGGGTTCAGGACTTAAAGAGTCAAATTTGTAGGATGATTACATGAATAAAGAAAATAAAGAAATTATAAGTATTGTACTTTTAGTATTTTTACCTATAATTCTTTTTTTCGCATCTTTTTTAATGGGAAGATATCCAATCAGTCCAGTTGATGTTGTAAAGACTGTATTATCTCCAATCATTCCGCAATTATATGTTTCATCAACAGTAAGTACAATTGTATGGCAAATCAGGCTTCCAAGAATATTGGCCGCTTTATTGGTTGGGGCTTCACTTGCAATGGCAGGAACAGCTTTTCAGGGAATATTTAAAAACCCACTGGTTTCATCAGACCTTTTGGGCGTGTCCAACGGTGCAGGATTTGGTGCGGCATTGGCTATTCTGCTCAGCGGGTCAAGCGTCATTATTCAGATTTTTGCCTTTATTTTCGGAATCATATCCGTTTCCATAACATATCTGATATCAAAGGCATACAAGGCCGGAGGAATATTGATTCTGGTATTGTCAGGTGTTGCAATTTCGGCATTTTTCAATTCCTTGATTTCCGCAATCAAATTCATAGCAGACCCTGAAGATAAGCTTCCGGAAATTGTATACTGGTTAATGGGAAGTTTGGCTTCCGTTACTATGGATGAGATTATCATGATTATCATTCCGCTGTTCATAGGATTTTTAGTTCTCTACCTGCTAAGGTGGCAAATGAACATTCTGGCAATGGGTGATGAAGAGGCACAGTCATTGGGATTGAATCCTTCAAGGGTAAGGCTGATAATCATTGCAGCATGTACATTACTAACTTCAGCGGCGGTTTCCATCAGCGGTATTATTGGATGGATTGGAATGATTATTCCTCATATGGCAAGGATGATTGTCGGGCCGGACAATAAGATTCTGCTTCCTGCCTCATTAAGCTTGGGAGCAAGCTTTTTATTGCTGATTGACAATATCTCTCGTGTTGTCATAGCTATTGAAATACCTATTGGAATATTGACAGCCATAATCGGTGTTCCAATATTTCTCTATTTGCTTAGAAGGGGGTACTCAGAATGGTCCTAGACGTTAGAAACATTTCATTTTCCTATGAGGATGAGTTGATATTTGAAGACATCAGTTTTTCAATAGATAAGGGTGATGTTTTATGTATACTCGGGCCCAATGGAACGGGCAAGACAACATTAATCAAATGTCTCAACAGAATTCATGACATTGACTCAGGTGAAATACTGATTGAAGGCAAAAACATAAAGGATTTGTCATTTGCCCAGATATCAAGACATATCGGCTACATTCCGCAATCTCATGTTCCGACATTTCCGTTTTCGGTTTTTGATGTAGTGCTGATGGGAAGGGCACCATATCTGAATCTGACAGAAACTCCTAAAAAAGAGGATGAGGAAATTGCTTTAAATGCCTTAAAGACTTTGGGAATAGAAGATCTGAAAGATAAGGAGTATACCAATTTAAGCGGCGGTGAAAGACAGCTGGTATTTCTGGCAAGAATATTATGCCAGCAGCCTGACATTCTGATATTAGATGAGCCGACATCCCATCTGGATTTTGGTAATCAAATCAAGCTTCTCGAAATCATTGATAATCTGGCAAAATCCGGTTTGTCCATAATAATGTCATCACATTTTCCAGATCATGCATTTTTAAGCTCCACTAAAGTGGCTATAATGAAGGATAAATCTTTCATTGACTTCGGAAAACCAGATGATGTTGTAACCGAAGAGAACTTAAGAAAGGCTTATTCAATAGATGTAAAGTTAATTAATATTGATGATAATAGGAAAGTTTGTGTTCCTTTAAAAACAAATTTAAAATTAGGTGATATTTAATGAATCAAAAAGATTATGAAGAACAATTGAAAATGGCAGGAGAATTCCACGGAGAGATTTGCGGCGGAATAGCTATTGGAACCAAATTGGCAATGTACGGTTTGGAATTAATGGGTATGGAGTTGAACACCCGTCATAAAAACCTGATTGTCATTTTGGAAATTGACAGATGTATGGCAGATGCAGTTCAGGCAGTTACAAAATGTTCCATGGGTAAACGTTCTCTTAAACAGGCTTACTATGGAAAATTTGCAGCAACTTTTTATAACATGGACACCGGTGAAGCTTTAAGAATCGTTGATGCTGATGCAAACAGAAAAGACAAGAAAAAAGAAACCCGTGACGAAATGATTGAAAGATTCAAGATTACCCCTCCGGAAGAATTATTCACAGTTCAAAAAGTTAAGGTTGAATTAACCGAAGCACAAATGCCCGGTAAACCTCACACTACTGAAATCTGTTCAGTCTGTGGTGATAAAGTAACTGATGGTCGTCATTTGGTTGTGGACGGTAAACCTGTATGTAAACCTTGTGTTGAAGGTGCATATTACGAATTAATTGAAGAATAAGAAAAGATAGTAAATTAATTACTATCTCAATTTTTTTCTATTTTGGAATTTCGGAATCAGGAACGTTATATGTGTATGTTACACTAAACGGTCTTTCGCTGTCAAATAGGGAACCTGAAGATCCTTCTATCAGGTTAGCAGTTGAATTGAAGTTTTCCTTGTTGAATTCAATTGTAGCCAGACCATCATGAACATTAGCTATTACTTCTTGCTGTAAGTCACTGAATGCATTTAATGTAAAGTGGTATGTGAAATCAGGAAGTTCACTTGCTATTTTCCCGCCGTTTACGAAGCTAACATTGTATTTTCCGTTTCCAATGCTTTTTAATTCACAGACAATCAGTGTCGTTTTGATTCTAGGACATATTGTTCCAGGACCGGGATTGTCTTCAGACCATTTTGTGTATAGGGTTGTTCCATACCAGTTTGGGCCTAACACCAATTTTAAATCGTCATCCCATTCGCCCGGACCGTAAATTCCTGCAGGATTTGCACTTACTTCACCTAAGATTATTTGGCTTGGGCCTTTTGCATTGTTGTATAGCGCATTGTTTTCCACAATCAATGTTGCTCCTGCTGCAGGCGTATAATTTTCATTGGCTGTAAAACCTTCAATTACGCTGTCCCTTATTTCATTGTTTCTGATTACAATTCCGGATGAATTTGCTGAATCCAAAAATATTCCCATATAGTTTTCATTAATCAGGTTGTTTAATATTGCAATATTGTTTCCTGAGTGCCTTACGCTTATTCCATAACCATACGGACCTTCTATCATGTCAAATGTAATCCAGCCAAGCTGTTTTGAAATGTTGTTGTTTGAAATTTCAGTATTTGCAACGTTTTCGTCGAATTCCACTCCGAAGTTGTTTCTGAATATTGTATTTTCTTTTATCGTTGTTGTATCTGCATTTTTAAGGTAAATTCCATTCCTGAAGTTGCTTATTGTATTGTTGATAATTTTGCTTTCAAGTCCTGAAACATCAATAGCATTTCCTTTAAGCAAGGCTTCACTAGAATTGTAGATGTCAATATTACTTTTAGTTGCTTTGTTGTTGATTACATTATTTTCAATGTCTGTATTTTTAACATTGTTTATTACAATTCCAAATCCATCAAGTGCATTAATTTCAGTGTTTTTAACAATCACATCATCTGCGTTAATTGTAATGACTGCACTGTCCTGTTTACCGTTTAATATGGCGTTATTTCCATTAAGCAAAATGGATTTGTCTATATTTAGGTATATGTCTGAATATTCACTACCTAAAAATCTGATAGCTTTTTTGTCGCTTACGGAATTAATAATGCTTTGTATTTCACTGTTTGATAAATTAGGAGCAACAGTTAAAGTTTCTAAAACTTCAACTGTATTTGCAATAGCTGCTCCGTTATAACTAGAGGTTATTATGTATTTTCCAGGCTGCAACCTGATATTTAAACCTGCAATTCCTGAGCTGTTCGTTGTTCTTTCGTAAAATACTCCATTGATGTTGAATGTAATGATTTCTCCGTCTGCAGGTTTGCCTTCCCCGTCAACTAGGGTAACTTTGAACTGTTCAAGGATATCATACTCTTTAACGAGATCCTGTGCTGTAAGTATGGATAATACTGTAATGTTGTTGGATACAAGACATCCGTTGTAATTTACAGTGATTATGTAAGTTCCAGGATTCAGGTTAATGTTTAGCTTTGCATATCCGCTTGAGTTTGTTGTTCTTGTATAGAATACTCCGTTGATGTTGAAGTTGGCATCCACGTTTGCCAATGCATTTCCATGATTGTCAAGAATTTTGACGATGTATTGTGAGGCATTTCTATAATATTTTACCAGATCCTTGTTTTCAGTAATTGTAGGTAAAACAGTTATATTGTTTGATTTTTGCTCTCCGGTTATAGGGTTATAAGCCGTAATCACGTAAGTGTTTTGTGCCAGGTTGATGTTTAGTTTGGCGGTTCCGTTTTCATTTGTTGTCCTGTTGTAGAACACTCCATTGATATTGAATGTTATCATTTGGTTTTTGAGGACATTTCCTTCACTGTCACAAAATGTTGCTAGGTATTGTGTCGCATTCCTGTACATTTTGGTCAAATCAGAACCATCAACTGTTGAGAGTATTGTAATCGTATTGCTTAATGTTGAGGAAGGATAATCATCGGTTCCGTTAAATGTGACTGTAATAGGATATTCTCCAGGGTTGAAGTTTATGTCGATTTTAGCTGTTCCGTTTTCGTTTGTAGTCCTTGTATAGTTCATTCCGTTTAAATTCAGGCTTAATTTCTGATTGGAAAGATAATTTCCGTCACTGTCCATTAATGTGACTTCATATGGTGTGGCTGAACCACAGTATTTAGTTAAGTCGTCTCCAATCAGTTCAGTTTCAATAATTACGGTTCCGTTTGGAATGTTTGAATCTGGAACGTTATAAACTGCACACAGTCTGTCTGCTGTTGATTTAACATCAATTGCACCATATCCAGGACTTATTACGGTAATGTTGTTTCCTTTGGATTTGTATCTTGCATCAGTAAAATCAACTGTTCCAGTTCCGTTAACAACTCTAATGACTTTTGCCTGGTCGTTTGTTTCAATACCTGCTCTTGTTGTGGCCTTATTTAGGAA
Source organism: Methanobrevibacter sp. (assembly GCF_045603845.1). GTDB lineage: Archaea > Methanobacteriota > Methanobacteria > Methanobacteriales > Methanobacteriaceae > Methanocatella. The sequence goes on along the minus strand of NZ_JAZUMY010000063.1, from coordinate 12,136 downwards.
AAATGTCAGGTCGATTGTATTCAGATATTCGGCTATGTCACCAGTGTCTTTTCTGACAAGGGATACGTTATATATTCCCGGTGAGACTTCCTTGATTTCGCTGAACACCAAATCCCTCGTGCCGTCTTTGAGAAGTCCTACTTCATAATAGGTACTTGGACATAGCTGTTCATATGCAAAGAAATTGCTTTCAACATAAATTATTCCGGTTCCGCCCTGAGCGGTCTGTTGGGTGAATACTGCTCTTGTCAGATGTCTGTTAAAGAAGTTCTGGTCAATTTCTTCAACCTTTTCATTGATTAATGTAGGAACGGCCAGATAAGTGTTATATAAACCGTAGTTACCGTTTTGGAAGATGTTGTTTCCTTTAACTTTCAGTGATTCAATCGGGGAATCTACAAATATTCCGGCACCTTCCGTTGCCCTTGACTGAACACTGTTGTCCCTGTTTGCAGTAATGTTGTTGCTGGTGATGTTGCTGTTTACGCAGGATTTGTAATAGATTCCTTTCCAGTTATTCAGATATATTGTATTGTTGACGATATTTGTAGCTTCAACATTTTCGCCAAAGTAGATTCCGGCTTCACTGTTTCGCTGAATAACTGATTGGGTAATGTTCATGTTTTTACTGTCACTAACATATATTCCTTTAATTGATTTTCTAACTGAAACCTGATTTATGTCGATATCGGATCCGTTAATTATGTAGATACCCGATCCCTCACTCACTTCTGTAATCTTACAGTTTGTTATTTCTATGTTGCTTGCGCCATTTATGTATATTGCATATGGATCAACGCTTCCCCTTTTGGCAGCATCATTTGAAAAAGTAAATCCTGAGAGCACTGAGCCTGATGCGTTTTCAGTAAAGTAAAATATTCCAACACCGTCTGATCCTTTAATGTTTGAAGGACAGGTACTCATTTTTGTTTCAACATCACTTATGATTGTAAGTGGCTTGTCTACTACAATATGACAATGTTCATACTCAGCACCGGTTATTTGGATTGTGTCTCCAGCACTAGCATTGTTTATCGCTGTTTGTATAGTCGGTTCGTTCATTTGATTTGTAGAAGAACCGTCTACGATTATTGTATTTCCAGCAGCTGTAAGGTTGTCATCTGCCATTACAGCTGAAGAAAATGATAATAAAATGAATATGCTTATAAAAATTAATAATGTCTTTTTATATTTCATACATTCAACCTCTAGTTATATTTATAACGATTGATATGTATGACCTTTCATATTATAAAAAATATTCTATTTTAAAAATATCAGCTATTATGTATTAAAAAATGGTTTTTCTAAAAAAATAAAAAAGTGAGAAGTTATTTAAAACTTCTCTTACCTAAGCGTTTATAATTACCTTATTGGAAGTTAAAGCTAAACGGATTGGTAATGTTATTGCTTTCCACCTTGGTATACAATTACCTTATTGGAAGTTAAAGCACTTTCGTAAGATGAGGTAATAATGTATTCACCAGGGATTAAGTTAATGTTTAATCTTGCAATACCGTTAGCATCGGTGGTTCTGTTGTAGAATACACCGTTGATGTTGAATCCAACGGTTTGATTTGCGTAAGGATTACCTTGACCATCAACTAATTTTGCTTCAAATGCACCTGCTTCACCATACTTTTTAGTTAAGTCGGTAGCAGTTAATACTGGAAGAACGGTGACATTGTGAGCAAGTTCACATCCTTTGTAGCTAGCGGTAATAATGTATTTACCTGGTTGTAAGTTAATGTTCATTTTTACATATCCTGATGCATTGACTTTTCTTTGATATTCTACACCGTTGATGTTGAATGTAACTGTTTCGTTTTCAGCAGCAGGATTACCTTCATCATCCAATACTTTTAATATGTATTGTGATTCGTTGCGGTAATATTTTACGAGATCGGAATCTTCATCAAATCTGGATAATACAGTAACGTCATTGGTTTTAACTTCACCAGTAACTGGGTTAGTTATAGTTACGACGTAGTCACCAGCAATTAAGGTTACTGGGATTGAAGCGGAACCGTTTGCATTTGTGGTTCTGTTATATTTTCCACCATTGATTTCAAAGGTTACGGTAGCATTAGTTAATAAATTACCTTCTTCGTCAAGGAAAGTAGCAACAAATCTGTCAGAAGCTTTTTCTATTTTGGTTAAGTCTTCAGAAAGGATAGTTTCTTCAGGTCCTTCAACGGTAATGTTTTCACTAGCGGTAGCTGCACCATATTTTCTGTCACCTGTATAGGTAACTTCAACAGTATAGTCACCAGGTTCTAATTCAGGTAACTCTACAGTAGCTTGTCCGTTTTCAATAGGAGCATATGATGTAATTCCGTCAACTTCAACTAATAAGTAACCGGTTGCATCTTCATTCAATTCAATTGATACTTCTTCCTCAGTTACGGTAATGTTTACATAGGTGAAAGGAATGTTCCTGTCGATTGTAACATTGTTTTCTTCTACAATTAAATTACTTGTTTTGAAAGTGTAGGTGTTGTTATCGGTAAATGCAAATACGGTAATACCGGTTTCATATGCATTGTCAACAACTTCAAATGCACCTTTAGGGGTAATCATACCACCTTTACTTGAACTTGAAACAGCGGTTGAACCTTCACCGTAGAAGGTGTTATCGTGGATTAAGATGGTTTCAATGTTACTTGGTGCACCGTGAGCAGTGTTACCTTCTTCTACATATATTGCAGATTTTCCTGCTTCTGTGGTGAATTCATTTTCGTAAATATCGGAGTTTCCTGCAGCTTTAATGATACCCAATGCAAATGCTTTTGAATTATCGAATTTGTTGCCTTGCATTGTAATGTTGGTAATTCCTCCACCGTAGTAAACACCATACCATACATCAGTCATAGTACAGTTATATATTTCTACATTAGCAGCACCGGATGCGATTGAAACAGCATCAAGATAATCTCCTTCAAAGGTGTTGTTTATAACGACAATACCTGATCCACCCATGAGGTTTATTGCTTTTGAACCGGTTTCCTGTTTTGAGAAGTCTCCTTTTATGGTACTTTGATTGGTTGCGCCGTCATCAGCAAAGAAGTAGTTGTTTTGGATTGTTACATTTCCAGCAGGTCTTCTGATGTAAATTCCAGAGTTACCGTTTTTGAAAGTACATCCTTCGATTATGTAATCTTTACCACCTTGGAAGTCTAATGCACGTCCGTTCCAAAGGACAGGTTGGAATACTTCGAAGTTAAAGTTGTATACTTGAGATCCGGCAACACTTTCTTCATCAGCTTGGAATAGGAATCCTTGCCATCCTTTAACTGTTGCACCATTACCTTGTAGGATAAGGGTATGTTCAATTGCTATAGGTTTGGATAAGTTTCCAAAGTCATATGTAGCATTTTCTGCAAAGTTAAGTGTGTCTCCAGCAGTCGTATTTGCAATTATTGCTTGAATGTCTGAGACTGTAGCATTAGCTGGTATGTCATGAGTAGCAGCCAATACATCATCTGCATCATTACTTGCTTCAATAACTACTGCATCATCAGCAGCAGCTATTGCATCATCAGCAGCTATATCCTCTGCAGATACTGCAGATACGGATACAATTGCTATGAAGACAATTAATAATGCTAAAATCTTATTATTAAGCTTCATATTATTTATTTCTCCTATTATTTTAATTGAATAAAACTAATAAAAATAATGTGTAAAATTATTTTTGCATTCATTAATAATTATTAGTAATAATATCTCTTTATTTAAAACCTATATAAACATTGTTATCATTCGATAAAAATTAACTTTTGAATTTAAATTATGATTTATTAAATTATGATTTTTTTTATTTTTTTTAAATATTTTTATAAAATAAAGTGATTTTATTAATTTTTTTAATCGAAATTTATTAATGTTATAATCGATTTTATATTCATTGTGTCTTTCTAAAAAACCCTACGAATTATTTATATAGTTATATCCATAAACTTTAAACCATAATCAATTAATTTAAAGGAGGTGACAATCTGAATAAAAAGGTGCTTTTAGGTTTGATATTAATAGTTTTTATTTCTGTTAATGCTGTCAGTGCAAATGAGAATGGCACTGATATTTCTGAGGTCATATTGGACACATCCGATGCTGATCTGCTCGGGGATAATCTGGTATATAATGCAACCCTCATATCATCCAACAACACTCCTTTAAATAACCAGACAGTAACATTCTGTGTTAACGGGATAAATTATACTCGAATTACTGACGTTAACGGTATGGCATTTTTAAATATAAATCTGAATGACGGAATATATCCGATTTCTACAACATTTAAAAATCAGGATAATCAGCAAATAATTAATAATAATATGATTCTTGTTTCACACGATTTTGGAACGCTGATTAAGGATAATCTGGGAGGTAGCGATATCCAAAAAATTATTGATGGTGCAAATTCTGGCGATACACTGATTTTTGCAGGAAGTGAATACAGTGATGTTTCATTAACTGTAAACAAGTCATTAAACATTGTCAGTATTGTAAAATCAGTTTTTAAAGGAAATTCTAAATCTCCAGTAATCAAAGTCAAATCAGATAATGTCAATATATCAGGTTTCGTAATATCTTCAGGCTCCGCAGGCATTTTAGTAGATAATGCGAACAATGTGAAAATTTCAGACAATGATATTATTAACAATAAGGATGGAATTGATGTTGTAAATGCGCAGAGTGCAGTGATTTTAAACAACCGCATTTCAAATTCAAGAAATGATGGAATCTATCTTAAAGATTCAGCCAATACAAATATATCATATAACACATTATTGGATAATTACAATGGAATCTATTTCGATGAGAATGTTGTGGATACTCAAATCTTTTCAAATTACATATCAAAATCCTCCAACGATGCGGTCAGCTTTGCAAAATCCGGATCTCGCACTAACATGTCATACAACACCCTTGAAAAAAATGAAAACGGCATATTCATTGACATGGTTGGGGATGAGGATTTAAATGTTGAACTCAATACAATCCAAAGAAATAATGAGAACGGAATATATTTCGGTGCAAATTATCGCAAAAGCAATGAAACCGGAGTCCTTAACATAGCAAACAATTCTATTGTCTACAACAGAGAATTCAATATTCTGGGCAGAGACAGCATTTACATGAAAATAGACCTCAACACCAATTGGATTGCTTCGGACAATTCCAGATTCAATGGGGTATGCGAAAAAATCAAGTTCAGGAAATACCATTTGAATGTTGAACAGATTGATGGAAACACTCTGTCCGTAAGTGTGAATGGAATAAAAACCAATTCCATGTTGAGGGTTTCATATAATGGAGGAAAAAACTGGCAAAGTGTTACTTTGGTTGACGGTAAGGCCACAATGGCCATTTCAAACGATGACGGAAATGTCATGTTTGATTATTATGAAACCAATAACAATTATCAGTATCAGTTGGATAATTATGTTCCTCCAGCTCCGGTTACTCCTATTGTTCCGGATGTTTCACCAAATCCTACAAATCCTGACTCATCAGATTCTGAATCATCCAATGGAACCGATTCCCAGTCAGAGAAAATTGAAGGAAACGGAACCAGTTCAAATCCTAATTCAGGATCCCCTCAGGGTCAAAGCGTATCCAATGTGGACAGTTCCAATCCAATTGAAGATGTTTCTTCTCAAAGTTCTCCTAGTCAGTCAGCTTCTCAGGCGGTTTTAAGTGCCAGTGAATCACAGTCTGTATCTAAACAGATTTCCAATCCGACAGACTCTATTGCAAAAGCTTTGAATATTGATGAAGAAGTTGTCAGAATTGCCGGAATGGGCTTCATTTTATTACTTATTATTCTTGTAATCGGATTATATTATAGAGATGATGTCAAATACATGTTAAACAAGAGAAATGGACAATAACTGTTCATTTTATTTTTCTTTTTTTAAAATACGATATGTTTATATATTTATATTGTTATATATTTAGTTGTAAAACAATTTATGGACTATAAATATGTTAGATTTAATTTTTGGGTATTTATTAATAATTACAATATTATTTTCAGCTAATATTGGTCTTTTTTCAGCTAATTTTAAATTTAATGATGTAAAAAGTACTTTGATATTTATAGTGTTAGGTATTTTATTTATTATTGTTGTTAGTTTGTCTGACCTGTTAACAGTTAATCTGTTGGATTATCTGACTTACATTTTTTTAGCAATTTCGATAATGATATTTATTATAATAATATTATACTTGAAGTTGAATAAGTCAGAGCTTTCATTTTATCTGACCATTGCATTATATTATATCTCTTCCTTTTTATTAGCTTCCCAATTAAGTGAGTCTTCCGTATTTGACAGTTTGTTGTTAACATTTATTTCAATAATTATAATGATAGTTGCATTCCAGTCATCCAAATTGCTTATGTATGCCAAACGTCCGTATAATGCAATTGTTGGGGAATACATGTCTTTGGAGGGAATTCTGATTTTCCTGTTTGCCTTAACTAATGTTTCCATTATGCAGCTGGATTATGAAATGTTTTCATCATTTCTAATTCTAACTCCAACCTACCAGCTAATCTATGTTATAATTGCAATCGTCGTCATTTTAATTATTGGCTTATATTTGAATGATAGAAAAATTTGAGGTAGTTTATGATAATTCAAGGTACTGAAACATTGACTTCATTGATTCATATAATATCTGAAAGTCTGCTGACTCCAGTTGTTATTATATTGGTGATCTTTGTTGTTTTAGCCATTTTATGTCTTGGAGGTATAATAAATGAATATTTCTCAAGAAATCCTATCAAATCACAGGATTTTGAAAAGTTGGTCAGGGACATTTCATTTTCAAAAACTCCGGCAGAAATAGGAGAGAAAGTAAACGGCAGTAATTTATTTGATTGGCAAAAGGAAGTTCTTTTAAAAATAGCAGATAATCATGATATTGGTATTAATGCTAGAAAGGCTTTGGCCAGTGAATTAATTTCATCTGAAGAGACCAGATTAATTAAAAGCACCAATAAAACAGACATTCTTGTAAGATTAGGTCCTATTTTAGGTCTTTTGGGAACTCTGATTCCTTTGGGTCCTGGCCTTGCGGCATTGGGCAGCGGCGATATTACCACACTTGCCGAATCATTAACGATTGCTTTTGACACGACTGTAACAGGTCTTGCTGTTGGTGGTATTGGTTATTTGGTATCCAAATTCAGAAAACAATGGTATGAATCAGACTTGATTAATGTTGAAACTTTGGCGGAAGTCGAATTGGAATCTATTAACAATCAGAAGTGAGTGATATGCTTAGGAAAAAACGCAGAATGAGTGATTCAATAGATGATGATCCGATGTCTGGAATCAGCAATCTTTCCGATGCAATGCTTGTTTTGGCTTTAGGATTTCTGATTTTTGCTATTATGGCATTGTCCGCAAACCCAGATTTGATTTCAGATTCCCCTAATACTCAGGATGTCTCTACAGCAGAAACATTCAACCAAACCTATTCTGATGCAAGCGGAATTGAGGACAGCGGATTCAATGAGGTAGGAAAGGTGTATGAAGACCCGGCTACAGGCGAACTTGTAATGGTTTCGGGTTAAAATATTCGCATTGATGTGAATGTTTTATATTAAACGAATAAACTGGTTATTATTATAATCTTATATTCGTTTAATTTTTTAAATTCAAAGATTTTTTATATTTTATATTTTGTTTTAATTTGGATTATATTAATTTAAATTAATCTAATAATTTTTATTTATGTATTCCTAAAAATCAGAAAAAAGTACCGATATGAATGAAATTCTGTAATGATTTATCATTAACTTTTTATTTATTTACTTAATACTATTTAAGTATTTCTTTTAGGCTCAAATAACAAAGCCTTTTTATTATATGTTTACTATATATAATATCATAATACACGGATTAATCTTTTGGCGGATTAAAATATGTATTATGTTATATAAATTAATTTATAAGGGGATAAAAAGAGGTTGAGAATATGAGTTCATCTTTTAAAAGTCCAGTAGATACTGCTAAAGCAATATCTGGAACAGCTGGAGCAAAAAACTCAGCAAATATTGTAAATGTGATTTTACTCTCCTTCTTAGCAGGAGCATATATCGCATTCGGAGGATTACTAGCCGTAATCGCTAGTGCAGGAATGGCAGGCGCAGGCGCACCTGCTGGTTTAGAAAAATTTGTATTTGGTGCAGTGTTCCCTGTAGGTTTGATTATTGTAGTACTTGCAGGATCTGAATTATTCACCGGAAACGTAATGTTTATGACTCTCGGTGTATTAGACGGTTCCGCATCTGTTGGCGGTCTCGCTAAAAACTGGGTATTAAGTTGGGTATTCAACTTTGTCGGTGCATTATTCGTTGCATTTGTACTCGCTTACATGGGCGGTCTTTTCCCTGCAGATTCCGTATTTGCAGCAAAAGCAACTGGTGTTGCTACTGCAAAAGTAGGATTGGCATGGGATCAAGCATTTATTAGAGCAATCGGTTGTAACTGGTTAGTATGTTTAGCTGTATGGTTAGCTAACGCATCTGACGATATCATCGGTAAAATCTTTGGTATCTGGTTCCCAATCATGGCTTTCGTTACCATCGGATTTGAGCACAGTGTTGCAAACATGTTCTTCATACCATTAGGTATGTTCTTAGGTGCTGAAGGTGTAAACTGGACCACTATTATTGTAAACAACTTAATTCCTGTAACTTTAGGAAACATTGTTGGAGGAGCTATTTTCGTAGCTTGTATATATTGGTACACTTATCTTAAAGACTAAGTGTGAATTTTGTTTAAGAAGCAATTTTTGCTTCTTAAAAAATTTTTATTATACATTAATAAAATTTTGGAGATTATAAAATGGTTGAGATAAAATATGTCCCATCTATTTGTCCATACTGTGGTACCGGTTGTGGTATCAACTTTGTAGTCAAAGATGGAAAAATTATCGGGGTAGAACCTTACAAAAGACACCCTGTAAATGAAGGTAAAGTATGTCCAAAAGGTAACTTTGGATACCAATTCATTAACAGAGAAGACAGATTAACTACACCATTAATTAAAGAAAATGGTGAATTCAGAGAAGCTTCTTGGGATGAAGCATTAGACTTAGTCGCTAACAAACTCAAAGAAGTATCTGATGAAGATCCAAACAAAGTTGGATTCTACGCATGTGCTCGTTCACCAAACGAAAACATTTACATTACTCAAAAATTAGCAAGAGTAGCTTGTGGAACTCAAAATGTAGACCACTGTGCACGTATCTGTCACGGTCCTACCGTAGCTGGTTTAGCTACCACTTTCGGTTCAGGTGCTATGACCAACGGTTTCGACAGTATTAAAGAAGCAGACTACATTTTCTGTATCGGTTCTAACAACATGGAAGCACACCCATTGTTCGGTCGTAAACTGATTCAGGCTAAACAAAACGGTGCTAAATTAGTTGTATTAGACCCAAGATTTACTCCTACCGCTAAAATTGCAGATGAATACGTACAATTTGAAACCGGTACTGACGTAGCTTTAATGAACGCAATGATTAAAGTTATCATCGACAATGACTTACAAGATGACGAATTCATTGCAAACAGAACCAAAGGTTACGAAGAAATGAAAGAAGTTGTTCAAAAATACGACTTAGAAATGGCTTCTGAAATTACCGGAATCAAACCTGAAGTAATTGAACACTTAGCTATTGAATACGCATCTGCTGACAAAGCTGCTATCGTATACTCATTAGGTATTACTGAACACTCCCACGGAGCAGACAACGTTATGTCCACTGCAAACCTCGCAATGTTAACCGGTAACATCGGTAGACAAGGTACTGGTGTAAACCCATTAAGAGGACAAAACAACGTACAAGGTGCTTGTGATATGGGTGCATTACCTTCCGATTACGTAGGATACAGAAAAGTTGCAGACGAAGAAACTACTGCATGGTTCAATGACTACTACAGCGGATACGGATACGAAGTTAACTTACCTACCAAACCAGGTTTAACTTTAGTTGAAATGATGAATGCTGCTCACGCTGGTGACTTAAAAGTATTATACATCCACGGTGAAGACCCTGTATTATCCGATGCAGACGTTGCACACACTAAAGCAGCTCTCGCTAACTTAGACATGTTAATTGTACAAGAATGTTTCTTAACTGACACCGCACAATGTGCTGACGTTGTTTTACCAGCAGCAGGTTGGGGTGAACAGGAAGGTACATTCACCAGTGGTGAAAGAAGAGTACAATGCTTACACAAAGCTCAAGAACCACCTGAAGGCGCATGGTTAGATTGGAAAATTATGGAAGAAATCGCAGTTAGAATGGGAGTTCCAAGAGAATTATTCCACTACGAAACTTCTGAAGATATCTTCAACGAAATCAGAGAATGTGCTCCTATCATGGCTGGTATGAACCGTGAAAGATTAGACACTCCTGAAGCACTTCACTGGCCTTGCCCATCCGAAGACGACCCATGTCAACCATTAATGCACAAAGAGAAATTTGCACACCCTGATGGTTTAGGTGTCTTCCAAGCATTAGAACACAAAGGACCAGTTGAAACTGTCGACGATGAATATCCATTATTATTAACTACTACTAGAATCTTGTTCCACTATCACGCTGCAATGACCAGAAGATGTGAAACATTATCTAACGAAGTTAAAACTGGATTTATTGAAATCAACACTAAAGATGCTGAAGCAAGAGGAATTATTAACGGTGAAGTAGTAAGAGCATTCTCCAGAAGAGGAGAAATCGCTATTCCTGCACGTGTAACTGATGATATCAGAGAAGGTATTGTAAACATTCCTATGCACTTTGCAGAATGTGCTGCTAACGTATTAACCAATTCCGATTCTTTCGATCCTAAATCTAAAATGGTTGAATTAAAAGCTTGTGCTATTGAAGTTGAAAAATTCGATGAAAAAGTCGAAATCAAAAACGAACTTTACAAATATGGTACTGATACTGAAGTAAAAGCTGAAGATATGTCAACTACCACTGTACAAGTAGGAAAATAAATAGGGAGTAGATTTAAATGAGCGCAAATATTGAAAAAATGTATTATGCTTACTCTGCTAATGACGACATCAAATCCAAAGGAGAATATGGTGGAGTTGTAACTACTATCATGAAACACTTATTAGAAAGTGGAGCTGTTGATGCTGTTGTTGGTGTAGAAGAAGGTCATGATTTATATGATGCAGTACCATGCTTAGTAACCGAACCTGAAGACGTTATCAAAACCGCTGGTTCCATTCACTGCGGTACTTTAAACTTAGCTAAATTCGTTTACAAATACTTAGGCGGATGCAGAGACATGAAAGTTGCAGTCTCATGTAAACCATGTGATGCAATGACCATTAGAGAATTAATCAAAAGAGGAAAAATCATAGGCGACAATATCATCATGATTGGTGTAAACTGTGGAGGTACATTACCACCTGTACCAACCATGAACATGATCAGAGATGTTTATGAATTAGACCCTAAAGATGTTGTTAAAGAAGAAATCTCTAAAGGTAAACTCATCATGGAAACCGCTGACGGTGAAGAAAAAGGCTTCGGTATCGAAGACTTAGAAGAAGATGGCATGGGTAGAAGAGAAAACTGTCAAAGATGTAACTTAAAAATCCCATCCAATGCTGATTTAGCATTAGGTAACTGGGGAGTTATCGGTGAATTACCTGGTAAAGCTACTTTCGTAGAAGTTTTCACTGACAAAGGATCCGAAATCTTAGCTGATGTTATTGACGCAGGTTTAATTGAAGTTGCTGAACCAATCGAAAAAGGTATCAAAATCAGAGAAAACATTAACAACTTCATGCTCAAAGCTTCCAACGCTAAGAAAGAAGTTGACTATGCTGGTACCACCGGAGACATCATTGATGTATTCCACATGTACGATGAAGAGTTCTCCAAATGTATGAAATGTTACGGTTGCCGTGAAGCATGTCCTTTATGTTTCTGTGAAGACTGCTGTCTCGAAGCTGAAGGTCCTGAATGGGTACCTGGTGGATACACTCCTGCAGCACCATTCTTCCACTTAACCCGTATGGTTCACATGGTTGATGCATGTACCAACTGTGGTCAATGTAGTGATGTCTGTCCTTGTGAAATTCCAGTA
>NZ_JAZUMY010000062.1:0-44042 GCF_045603845.1 Methanobrevibacter sp. | reverse complement strand
AATGGGCAAAATTATTTGAGAACAACTAATTCTTTAGGTGTGGCAAGTCTAGCTATAAATCTTAATAGTGGTACTTATGATGCATATACTACAATAAATGATTTTTCAGTCACATACCATAGATATATTACTATATTGCCTACAATAATAGGAAATGATATAGTGAAATATTATAAAAATGGGACACAATACTGCGCTACATTTTATGATACATCAGGTAATTTGCTTACAAATACACAAGTAACATTTAATATTAATGGTGTATTTTATACACGCACACTAATTCAAGTGGTGTTGCAAAATTAAATATTAATTTAGATCCGGGGGTTTATATTATAACAGCAAATAATCCATGTAATAATGAGTTACGTAGTAATAATATAACTGTTTTATCAACATTGTCTGCATCTGATTTAATTATGAATTATGGTGATGGATCAATGTTTAAAGTTTATTTGGTTGATGGTCAAGGTAATCCTTATGCAAATCAAATTATAACTTTTAATATTAATGGAGCATTTTACTATCGTACAACGAATTCTAATGGTATTGCTAGTTTGGATATAAATTTATTGCCTGGAAATTATATAGTAACATCTTCTCATAACGGGCTATCGATTCCGAATAATATTATTGTAAATTAGGAGGTAAAAAATGAAAAAAATCATGTTTGTAGCATTAATTGTTGCTCTTATTTGTGTAACATCAGGGGCATATGCATTTTTATCTGAAAATGCAACTGTTTCCAATGATGATTCCTCAAGTATTGAAGTAAATAATGATGTTGGAATTAATTCAGATGATTCTGGACAAATTGAATTATCTGATAGTCAAAAGAATATACAGAATATTTATCCTAAAGTTGAGGATGATATAGTATATATAGGAACTTATGCATTTTATCACAAAGAGGATGGAATTGCAGATTATTATATAAAATGTATTGAATGTGGAGGTTATGTTGCAATAGGTGATGTTACAAATGCATTACCTGATGCTGCTTTATGTCACCATTTTAAAGGTAATTTAGCACCAAATTACAAAGATTATGCTATATCATATGATGATGCATATGATGATTGGGCGGGACATGGTTGTCCTGTTTATGATGACGGATCAGGTTTATCCGCACAGGGTAATCCGATTCATAGAGAAGTTGACCTTAGTAGTATTCAAGTGGATGATGATCCGGATAATGGTATGCCTTTGGTGGATTTAACTCCTTGTTAAAGCATAACTCCGTAGATTTAGTTTAAATTATAAATTTAAACTATTTTTTTCTTTTTTTTTAATTCCCACAAGATTTAAATATTTTCAATTAAAAACTTTTTTTTAATGTTTACTGTAACTAATGGAATTATTTTAAGGGGTCTGAATCTCAATCCGATTAAGGCAAATATTGTCGTTGATGATGGAATTATCACGGATATTTCCCAAGATGCTCATGAAGGCAGGATTATTGATGCTGACAGTGCAATAATATGCCCCTCCTTTTTAAACGGCCATACACATATCGGTGATTCAATAATTAAAGATGAAGGATATGGGCTGTCTTTGGGTGAAATGGTAAAGCCTCCCAATGGAGTTAAGCATCGTGCTTTGGCTTCTGCTGAAGATGAGGACATCATAGAAGCAATGAAAGATACCATGTGGGACATGGTCAAATCGGGCACTACTCATTTCATAGACTATCGTGAAGGGGGCATCAATGGAGTAAAACTTTTAAGGCAGGCTTCAAAAGACATTCCGATAACTCCTATAATTCTTGGCCGTGACGACAGTTTCTATGGCGATGATCCTGATTTATCTGAAGTTAGAAAGGCTGTCCGTAAACTATTGAAAATAGCTGATGGTATTGCTCCAAGCGGTTTCGGCGAGATTACAGATGAAGTTGCTAATCTGATTGTTGAAGAGTGTAAAAAGGCAGGGAAAATTTCATCAATTCATGTTGCTGAGTCTGAATCTACACAAATTGATTCTTTAGCCAAATTCGACAGAACTGAAATTGAAAGGGGAGTCCATTCTAGTTTTAACCAGCTAGTTCACTGCACCAATCCTAAAAACAATGATTTGGATTTGATTAAAAGTTCCAATGCCAATGTTGTTGTCTGTCCGAGAGCCAATGCGACACTGAATGTAGGCATCGCTCCTTTAAATGAAATGTTAAAAATGGGTTTTAAACCGATTTTGGGAACTGACAATGTAATGCTCAATTCACCAAACATGTTCAGGGAATTGGAATTCACGCTTAAGTTAATGTCTATCACGTATAAGAACTACTTAAATCCTTGTGAACTTTTAAAAATGTCAACTACAAATGCATGTCATTTTAATTTTGATAAATCTTATATTGAAATTGGTCAAATTGCAGAGTTCAATGTCATTGAAAGTTTTTCTAAGAATCCTCATTTATCCATAATAAATCGTTCAGAAACAAAAAATATATTATGTACTATCAATAGAAATATAAACCAATAATATATCGAACTTAAGAATCATATATTATTGGAGATGTAAATATGTACAAAAAGATTTTAGTCCCAACAGACGGGTCTGAATTTGCAAAAAAAGCACAATTGCATGCTATTTACTTAGCAAAAGCTACTGGTGCTGAAATTATTGCATTAAGTGTATCAGAAAATCATTTTATTAATGGAATTTCCTCAAACGATGAAATAGAACAATTAAATGAATTATTAAAAGATCGCTGTGAAAAAGATCTCAAACAATTTGAAGATATGAATGAAGAGGATGTTGTAATATCCCCAGTTATTAAAGAAGGCTCTCCAGCAAAGTCCATATTGGAAGTGGCTTCTGAAGAGGAAGTTGATTTAATCGTTATAGGTAGTTCAGGTAAATCTGGTTTTGATAGATTTATTTTGGGCAGCGTCAGTGAAAAAGTTGTACACACTGCTAAATGCCCGGTATTAATTGTACATTAATTTAATATTATTTGCGTATTTATAACATAAGGTGTTTTTAATGTTAGTTAAAAGAGTAATGTCTAAAAAAGTAGTTAGTGTTTCCGTTCCTGGAAGCAGAGAAAAAGTTTTAGACTTAATGAGAAAAGAAAATAAGGCAGTTCTTCCTGTAGTTAAAGAAGATGATAATAAATTGGTGGGTGTTGTAACCCGTTCTGATTTAATCAATAATCCTGATGAAGAACAAATTGCTATGTTAATGAGTAGGAATCTTATTACAGCAAGCCCTGATGAAGATGTAACTGATGTGGCTAAAAGAATGATTGAAAATGATGTAAGAAGAGTTCCTGTTGTTAATGAAGATGGTGAATTAGTTGGAATAATTACTTCATTTGATTTGGTATCTCAGGCTTTAACTAAACTTGAAATTGAAGATGCAGTTGAAAATTATATGATTACCACTGTTCCTACAACATGGGAAAAAACCCCATTGAATGTTGCTTTTGAATCAATGAAGCAATTTGGACTCAAATCAATTTTGGCATTGAATGACGATGCCCAATTAACTGGAATTTTAACCGAAACTGATTTCATCGCTGAAAGTGAAATTATTTCCGAAAGAAGTGAACACAGCTCCACTGTCGGTACAGAAGGAGACAAATGGTCATGGGATAGTACTTCCGTATTATACATTGAAAAGAATCATTTGAAATTCACCGATAAGGTTGTAAGCGATGTTGCCGTTGGCAATGTTGAAGTTGCAAACTCAAAAACCAAAGTTTCCGATTGTGCTAAAAAGATGAAAACATTGCACATTGAACAAATTCCTGTTATCGGTGTTGAAGGGGATTTGGTCGGTCTTGTAAGAGCTAGTGACTTAATCAAAGCTTTAGTTGAATAGCTGTGATATGATGGCGGTTAGTCCGGTTCTTGTTATTAAAATTGTTGATGACAGTTCTGTAGGTGTTAGGGCTAGATGGAGAGATGAGTTTGTCGAACATCATATTGTCTTGAACTCTGTTCTTGCATACTGGTGGGCGAATGATTTGCCTCCTGTTGTAAAGTTCTTGGAACTTTTTGAATCTGTTATTAAAAGAACTATTAATGAACTAACTCCTCACAAAACTTTAAATTTAAAATATGAAGTTAAAGCGGATGATGCTTTAGAAAAGGCTTCTCAAATCGAAATCAACTTAATTGAAGTTGAAGCAGACGATATCGGATTCAAAATCGACGGTAAAACATTGTCATTAAACGGTCTTAAAAATTCTCCAGACGGGGATGATGAAAAAAGTCCTTTTAATGAAACAATTACCAAATCCATTGAAACCCCTGATATCGTTTTAAAGAAATATATGGAAATGAAAAATAAGTAGCTCAGATATTTCTTCTTATTTGGGGCAATGTTTCCATGAAGTCAAATAGCGCTTCATCATAATTTTCATAATCATGTCCTTCAATTAGGCCATTTTGATTTATACTTATTTTTTCTAATTTTATTTTATCCGAATTTTCATTCGGAATTTTTTTTCCCAGCACTTTTTTTGTATTTTCAATGTTTACTGTAAACGGCAGCTGGTATTTGAATCCGTTATTTTCATAGTCGATAACGATCTCTTCATTATCATCAAGTATTGATAAATTTAAACAAACTTTTTTATATCCTAATGATTTTAATTTATCATTAATTTCATTTAATGAATTGATGTTTGTAATTGTTGAAAAACTTTCAACCTCACATATACCAACTTCATTAAAGTCCCTAACCTTGACAAGTTCACAGCCACTTATTTCAGAAAGGATGTTTTCACTTTTTTTAATTTTGCTGATTTTCTCATAAGTGATTTCAGTACCGGTAGGTATTCTCGTTGCAAGGCATGTCGTTGATTTTGAATATTTGATATTGTTTTTACTTAGATATTCATGAATTTCTTTTGAAGTTAATTTGGCTTCAATTAATGGGGTTTTGAAATCCATTGCATAGGTGATTAATATTCCCGGTCTGTCTACAACAAGATCGCTAATGTTATTCCCATCACAGATATAGTCAAAGCCATTATCTTCAGCATACTTTTTAATCTTTGAATACATCATCTTTCTGCATGAATGGCATCTGCCAGAGAGGTTTTTCAAAAATTCTTCATCCTCATAGAAATCCAAATCGATAATATGATGTTTCACCCCAAATTCGCAGGCCATATTTTTGGTGTGATTTAAAAAATTGTCTGGAAAGAGATGATTGTCGATGGTTATTGCCAAAACATCGCTGCTTACTTTTGATGCAAGATATGTGATTAGTGTACTGTCGGCTCCTCCGGAAAATCCGATAGCTACTTTTTTATCTTTTAAAATTTCTTTAACAATTTCAATTTTGTCTTCAATTTTCATTTTACCATGTCTGCAATATATCTCAGCAATTCTTTGCCGTCTTCTTTTTTAATGTCAGGGGATGTGCGGATAAAATCAATAAGTCTGGTTTTAGTATCATCATCCAGATCTGATTTGGCTAATGTCTGCGCATAATTTCTTTTCGGATAGAAAGTGGATTTGGCAATTTGAATCAATTCATCTTTCTGGCTTTGTGAAATGATATTTTCTTTAACCGCATTAGTAAAAACATAATCCATATTGATTAACGGTTCGGACAGGCTTTCTAATGTTTCGCTGTCAAGCATCACTGCCACATCGTCGTCTGATGCAACTTTTCCTGTGGCATACTGTTCATAAACATATCCTATACCAATCATTCCCAGTGTGTCAAGTTCTGATGCTCTCAGCGCTCCCATGCTTGATGCGCCAACAACAGTAACTCCACTATCAATGACTTTTAAAAGCTCTTTATGTCCAACGGATGAGTTTTGGTGGAATACTCCATCTATAATGCCGATAATGTCAGGATTCTCTTTCATATCCACACCCAAATCTCCTCTTTTAATTGGCCTTTTGTAAATTACTTCCACATCATCATGAGAATCCAGGATTTCTTTTGCTTCGTCATAAGGAACGGATAATCCGCAATAAATTATAATTTTTACCATAAAATCATACTCTTAAAAATCTATATCCTGCACGGCTTTGGTCGATTGAATACATTTCCATTGTCGGAATAATGACCCTCACAACGTTAATTTCGAGTTCTGGACGTGTCAAATCATAATATAAAACATGCTCTATTTCATTTGCTTTCAATTCATCCAACACGATATCAATATCCTTAGTGATTGAATCAGTACTTCTGTTTTCAATGTCGCTTAAGGCGATTTGATTTTCTTCCTGGTGGAAATAATGTTTATTTATTCTTTTCATACGTTCATAGCCTGCAGTTCTTGCAAAATCGGCCCTTACAGTATCTTCACGAGCTCCATGAATTTGGGTTGCTCTGCTTTGAGCCACTTCTGTCAATGCCCTTAAAATCGCAACTTCGGGATCTAGGTGAGTTCCGATTCCTAATGTCAATAAGCCGGCATCTTTCAGCAATGTATCGTCTGATGATGCAGCTATTGTCGGAATATTGATGTCTGCGGTCAGATCCATTAATTTGATGTTAATGTCATTTTCGCTAAACTTTGAAAGGGCATCGTTTACTACATCACTTTCAATGGTGTCCAGATTAATCTGTCTGGAATTTTTATGGGTTAATTCAAATATGCTCCATGCGTCCCTTTCAATAACCTCAAACATTCCGTGCAGTATTGCTTCTTCTTTGCTGTTTCCTGAAGCAAGGCCGTTAGTATTGGATTTAAATAAGCTTGAAGCCGAATTATCTTCCAAATTATAGGGGTGGAAAATCGCATTTGAAGGAACATAAAAATCTTCATCATTAATTAAATCATGGCAGAGACTCCATTCAAGATTTACATCATCCATATCTTTTCTTTCAAATTCATTAGGTAAATTCAATGATTTTGGATCAATAGCATTTCCTTTTTTTGAAATGTCCGTGAGCGTTCCAAAAATTGTCTCATCATCCTGTCTTTCAGCGGAATATCTCTCAAAACCTTCCATCATTGCTGAAGCCTTAGCATGCTCAACGCTTATTCCCTTACCTCCATAAATGCTGATTGAACCTTCCTGGGATGTTGGTCTGATGGCTGAAAAAACAGGAAGTCCTATTCTATCCAAATGGGTAATTTCAGTAATACGGGTAATGCCTGCAATTTTGCATTTGTCCTCATTGTTTGCAATGGTTTCGCTAGGGGGAATAATCCTGTGTGTTCCTTTAAAATATTTAATTTCTTTTGATGTCATTTTAAAATCCTATTAAAATTCTGATAATGTTTTCAACACCTATTGTCATTGACATAAAGGTCATAATTCCTGCAATGGCAATTGTAACAAGCCAAATTCCAATATTCCATCTTAAAACTTTGGATCCATCCAAATTCCAAACGGGAATTAAATTAAAGACAGCCAAATAACTGTTTGTTGAAAAGCCTAAGGAACATACAATGAATACGAATTGCATTGTAGCATCATAAAATGCAAGTGGATAAACTGCAGCTGCGATAAAGAGGAAAATTAAAGCAAGCACAATGTTAACGACAGGTCCCGCAAGGGATATTATCCCATTGGTCTTATCATCCAAATAGTTTCCCGCATAAGTATATACCGCACCCGGTGCTGCGAAAACAAAGCCGAAAAATGATGATACTAATGCAAATATTAGTCCTGCAGGCCATAACTTGAATTCGGCCCAGTAACCATAATGCATTGAAGTAAACTTATGTCCTAATTCATGTAATATAAATCCTAAACCTAATCCAATCATAACTATTGGGAATATCTGCTGCAATGCAGCTATATTTCGACCTGAATACAGGATTGAAAAGCTTAGAGAAATAAAAATAAATGCAATAATTAAATCTCGAATTTCACTTGTTGTAACTTTAAACATAGTTTTAAAATATCTAATTCTATATATAAAAGTTTTTTCTAAATATTTAAGTATGCATATAAAAAATATTTTAAGGGATATGGAAAAAGATAACATTCAAGCTTATCTGCTTACTCAATTTACAAATATTCAATATATTTCAAATTATAAACCCACCAGTTTTGCATTTTGCATCATTAAGGAAAATCCGATAATTTATGCTTCACAAATGGATATGGAAATTGCAAAAAGGGATTCCTCAATTGAAGTTCGGGAATATGAAAAATTTGAAACTATGGTTGATGAACTGAAAAAAGAGGGTATAAAAAGTCTGGCTATTGAACCAAGTTTGGTTTATAGTACTTATGAAAAATTTAAAGACGATTTTGAAATTTCTTCAAAAAACTATATTGAAAAACAAAGAATGATAAAAACGCCTTCAGAGATTGAAAACATTGAAAAAGCAACTGAAATTGCACAAATTGCTTTTAAGGAGTTGGATGTTGCTTCAAGAGATGAAAATGAAGATGTTTTAGCATTTGATTTGGTCAGACTGATGATTGAAAATGGTGCTTCCGGCGAGTCATTTGACACCATTCTGGTGAGCGGATCCGATACTAGTTTGCCCCATGCAACTCCACGGCCCAAATCTCTGGAAACACCAATATTGGTCGATTGGGGAGCTAAATTCAATGGGTACTGCTCAGACAATACAAGAACTATAGTCTACACTGAAAAGCAGCATGAAATATTCGATATTGTTCGCCAGGCTCATGACAAGGCAATCAAGGCAATAAAGCCTGGTTTAAAATGCTGTGAAATCGATAAAGTTTCAAGAGACATTATCACGGAATATGGCTATGGGGATAAATTTATTCACTCTACAGGTCATAGCCTTGGTCTTGATATTCATGAAACTCCCGGATTTTCCGTTCGGGATAAAACACTTATTGAAAAGGGAATGGTCATCACCGTCGAGCCAGGAATATATCTTGAAGGGGAATTTGGTATTCGCATAGAAGATACGATAGCAATAGGAAATAAAGGAAGAATTATCGGCAATTTGCCGCTTTAAGCTGATATGATGAATGTTATTATCTCAGATATTAAAGATGCAATAAGATTTGCTTTTTCAGATTTGAAAACGGTCCTATTTGTTGGTATCGTGCTTTGTATAATTTCCTTATTGAATAAGAAAGTAAATCTGGATGATTTTGATTTTGCTGTGAGAATAATTTTTAATCTGTTGTCATTTTACATTACAGGTTATGGTTCTTATGTCACTTTGAAAACAATTCAGGAAAATGATAAGCCTCCAAAAATTGGACATTTTAGAAAATTAACTTGGGAAGGATTTAAAAAGACTGCTATTGTGGCAATCTATGGAATTTTCCTTTCATATTTGTTTCATTTAGGTAAAATCCATTTGTCCGATAATCTATTGTTGGCATCAGTGTTTTTTGCATTATTCATTGTTCTATATGCTATTTTAATAACTGCCCTTCTCAACAGGTATCAGCATAAGGGTTCTTTTTTCCAGGCTTTCAATTTCAAGAAAATTTTCTCTTTATTTAAATTGTTTGATTTGGAAAATTTTATATTGCTCTTTTTGGCGGCAATAACATCACAATTGATTATATTTACATGTTATATTGATTTTTCTCCAAATTTAACGTCAATTGAAATGATTCATGCATTGCTGATGGTTATTCTGGCGCCGTTCATATTGTTGTTCTGTAAAAGATTAATCGGGCTTCGTTCAAAAAAGTTACTTCATAATGTTTCAAATTGGATTGAAGATAATGATTAAGTAAATACTGGAGGGTTTACTTTTTTGAAAATTAACATTTCAATTCAATAATTATTTTTTTGGACTTGAATTTATTGGTTTTTTAGAAAATAATGATGTTTTTAACAGTTACTGAAATTATTCTAGTAATTGCATAATTTTATTTATTTTCATTTTTCACTAATTTTTTCTCGGTAAAATATGGAAAATAAGGAAATGGTATTCATTTCCAGTAATCCAATTCTTCTTCGTTAAGTCCAATGAGATTTGCTTTAAAAACAGGATTTTTCCCGGATTTCTTCTGTTTTTCATAATCTTTTAAACAGTCAATGGCGATTTTACTGAGAATCATACATGTTGGCAGGTTAATAAGGGTCATTCCCCCCATTGTGATATCCGCCATAGCCCAGGCAGCATCCATTGGAATAATCGCGCCGACAAATATAATCAAAGTGGCGAAAATATAGAATATGTTCATGAATCTTTTAGAAGGTTTATTATTGTTGTTCATGAAAGTCAGGGCATTGTCAACATAATACAGATTTCCAAGAAGTGTGGTGAATGCAAACAGAACCATTGCAACAGTGATGAATATTGGTCCTGCAGTACCAAAGACGGTTGAAATTGCATTTTGAACGTATGGTGCACCTGAAACTGCAGCATCTCTTGTCACTCCCGTAGACAAGCACATCAATGCCGTAGCGGTACATAAAAGAAGAGTGTCTATATAAACGGATAATGTCTGGACCAATCCCTGTTTTGCAGGATGTGAAACTCTTGCAGAAGCGGAAGCGTTTGGTGCAGATCCAACACCTGCTTCATTAGAGAATAATCCTCTTTTAATACCATAAACTAAACAGGAACCAAGAATCCCTCCTGCAATGGATTTGAAATCAAAAGCGTCCTGGAAAATTAGAATAAACATTGATGGTATGTTGGAATAATTAAACAGAATAACAATTAATGCAATAATAACATATGAAACACCCATTAATGGAACAACTGTACTTGTAACCTTGACGATTCTTTTGCCGCCTCCAAGAAGACAATATCCGGTTAGAATAGCTATTAATGCACCTATGATTATCGGTGTGGTTGATGCATCATAAAATGAATATTCCATAAATGTTGACTGAAGATTGTAGGAGCACAATAAGTTAAATCCTACAGCGTAAGTGGCGATTAGGAATATGCAAAATAGAATAGCGAGCTTATGTCTGTGCAGCCCTTCCTCTATATAATATGCAGGACCTCCATAGAAATTTCCGTCATCATCTTTTCTTTTGAAAACTTGGGCGAGAGTACTTTCAACGAATGCGGATGATGCTCCAATAATACACATAATCCACATCCAGAAACATGCTCCGGGTCCACCAAGACATATTGCTGTTGATACGCCTATGATATTTCCTGTTCCAACCCTTGAAGCAGTTGATACTAACATTGCCTGCAGGGATGACACGGAATTTTCATCACCTGAAGGTTCTAATAATAGTCTAATTGATTCGATAAACAATCTGATTTGGACTCCTCTTGTGCGGAAGGTAAAATATAATCCTGCTGTAGCCATAACTACAATCAGAACAGGAAAGTACATGAAATTGTCAATCTGATTCAATGCATTAATAATTATTTCCCACATGTTTTCATCTTCTGTTTTAATTCAATCACTGATGATGTCTTTTATCACTTCACCTGCAATAATCAGTCCCGCAACGGAAGGCACAAATGAAACGCTGCCTTTCACTTTATATTTTGCATTTTTATTTATTTCACAATCATTCGTGTTTATTGGATGTTCCTTGGAATAAACTACCTTTAACTTTTTTATATTTCTCTTTCTGAGGTCTTTTTTCATTATTCTGGCAAGGGGACATACTGAAGTTTCATAAATATCTGCCACTTCAAACATTGTTGGGTCTAATTTGTTTCCAGTTCCCATTGAAGAAATTACCGGAACATCAATGCTGTCGCATTTGCACACTATTGCAATCTTGGCCATTATCGTATCCACACAGTCAACAGCGTATGACAGTTCTGGTGTAATAATATCAGTTTTTGAATCTGCAAGGTAAAATTCTTTATAAATTTCAACGTTTGCATTCGGATTAATCTCTAAAATTCTTTCTTTCATTAAATCCACTTTATATTTGCCTACAGTGTTTACTGTTGCAATCAGTTGCCTGTTAATGTTGCTTTCATCTATTTTATCAAAATCCACTAAAATAAAATTACCCACTCCGCTTCGGGCAAGTCCTTCACAGACAAAAGAGCCAACGCCTCCAAGGCCAAAAACGGCAACTTTAGCATTATTCAGTTTTTCCATTCCATCATTTCCAATTAACATTTCTGTTCTTGAAAACTTCTCATCCATCCCTTTCACCAAAAAATTTAATTTAATTCAATCCATTATATAATAATTGATGCCTTAAGAATAAAAACTTAATCTTTCAAATGAGGATTTTTCATGATAATAGATACACATTGCCATGTTTATAACAGTGAAATGGAAAATGCTGAGGAAATAATAAAAGAAGCTGCAAAAAGGGATATTCATATAATATTGAATGGTACTGATCCCATAAGCAATAAAGAAATATTGGAATTATCAGGCAAATATGAAAATGTCTATACTGCTTTGGGATATTTTCATTCTTTTGCAGATGAGATAACTGATGAGGATATCCTTTTATTGGATAGTCAACTTAGCTGCGATAAAGTAATTGCAGTGGGAGAAATTGGGTTAGATTATTATCATACAAAAGAAAATAAGGAAAAACAAATTGAATTATTTGAAAATATGCTGGATCTCGCACAAAAACATGATTTACCTGTAATCGTGCATTCCAGAAAATCGATGCAGGACACTTTTGATATATTAAAAAATCATGATGTTGTTGGCTCCATGCACTGTTATCAGGGTTCTGCTGAAATGGCACAGGAATTTATTAAATTAGGTTTCTATATTGGCATTGCCGGGCCGATTACTCACAGCAACAATAAAAAAATAAGAAAAATGCTTAAACAAATTGATATTAATCATATCCTTGTAGAAACTGATTCTCCATATTTGCCTCCTGAGGATAAAAGAGGTGAAAAAAATACCTCATTAAACATAAAATATATAATTGGAAAGATTGCAGAAGAATTAGGTATGGATGAAGATAAAATCATTGAAACAACTACAGAAAATGCGAAAAATCTCTTCAAAATATGATAATGGAATTACCTGCTCATGTAAATATTCTAAAAACTCAGTAATTTTAATTTAGCTCATAACTAGGGTTTTATATAGGATAAGGATAATAATATCTTTATGAAATTTAAAAGTATTATTATAATATCAGAAATATTGGAAAATAAAATTTCTGAAAAATATTTGGAATCTTTAAGGGAATTTTTACTTAGCGGATCTATTTTTACCGAAACATCTGAATTTTTAGCCGGAATAATAATTTTTATGGTCGTTACTGAAATTATTCTAGTAACTATATTATTGGCATTTAATTTACCATCGTCAATATTATTTGCTCCATTTTTGATTTTTCCAGTAATTTATACATATGTTTCTGTGAAACATGAACGGAATGTGGCCGAAATTGAACAGTCAGCCCCAGATTTTTTAAGACAGCTTTCAAGTATGCTTCAGGTTGGTTTGAGTTTCGAAAATGCTATGGAAGACATGTCCAAATATGGAAAAGGGCCTCTTTATGATGAGATGAGGAGAACAATTTTGGAAATAAGGATGGGCCGTAATTTTGATGAGGCATGGATTGCCATGAGCAAGCGACTGAAGTCAAGGGAGCTGGAAAGAATATTTGGGATAATTTTGGATGGTCGTAAAAGCGGATCAAGCATGGCGGATGTTATAAGGAATGTTTCCGATGACTTGAGGGATTTGCTTGCAATTAAACAGGAGAGAAAGTCCTCCGTAATGATGGCAGTAATGTTTTTAATAATATCTGCAGTAATAGCAACGCCTTTTGCATTGGGTATGGTAAGCGTTTATGCCGGATTTATGGAAAGTTTCGGCCAGGTTACTGATTTGGTTCGGGTTGCACCTGTTGCAGGTCAATTCTATCTAATAATCCATTCTATTTTAATTGGTTTAATTATAAGCGTTATCATGTATGGGAGCTTTAAGAAAGGTATTAAGTTTTCAATTCCGATTGTTGTCGTATCCTACGGAATATTCTATTTGGTATCAAATTTCGGGCTGTCAATGTTTGCAGGAGGATTTTGAAGTCTCTTTTCTTTTACTGCTTTGTGGTGATTGTTATTTTACAGTAATATTCACTAAAAAAATAAGTAAAGGAGTTTACTTAACTCCTTATTGTAATTTTACTTGCAATTTCACAGCCATTAAAACTTGATGTTATGATGTACTGGCCTGACTGCAACCTGATGTTTAATTTAGCCACACCTTCACTATCGGTTGTTCTGTTGTATAACACTCCGTTAATGTTGAATGTAACAGATTGGTTAGGGTAAGCTTTTCCTTGACCGTCGACCAATTTGGCCTTGAACTGTGATCCGTCCATATAATTCATCACTAAGTCATCAGCGCTTAAAATTGGAAGGACTTCAACATTATCACTTACAATAAAGTCATTATATTCTGTACTTATTGTGTAGTTTCCTTGATGTAAATTAATATTTAACTTGGCGTGACCAGTTGCATTGGTCGTTCTAGTGTAGGATACGCCGTTGATGTCAAATTTCACTGCCTCGCCTGCACCTATATATTCTCCTTCAAGATTGCGCATGCGAACGATAAACTGGGATTCATTCTTGTAATACTTAGTCAGTTCATTGGACTCGATTTGTGAAATTACTGTTATCTTATTGGATCTCATCTCGCCCGTAACCGGATTGGTTGCGGTTATAATGTAGTCACCGGGCATTTGGTCAATGTATAATTCAAGACCGCCATCAACTGTTGTATAACTATAAATAGTCCCATTAATATTAAAGGAAACTAGAGTATCTTCTATTGGGTTGCCGTCTGAATCAAGGAACATTGGATCATATTGGCTGTCATTTTTGTATACTTTATATACATCTGCCGCATCTATGGTTGTCTTGACAATTGTTGTGGAGTTGACAATCACATCATCAACAGTAACAATGGTCGGATACTCGCCACTATTAAGATTAATGTTTAGTTTAGCGGTACCGTTTTCGTCAGTAGTTCTGGAGTATGTTACTCCATTAATGGTGATGTTTACAGTCTTATTTGGTGTTGCTTGGCCTTTTCCATCCGTAACTGTTGCAGTGAACTTTTTAGAATTTTTATAGTATTTGGTCAAGTTCGGGGCGAAAACAATTACTGTGTCATTTGATGGAACAACATCGAGTAAACCGCTGTATGTAGGCACATCATATCCTAAATCGGCTGATACAATTTTTTGTTCAATATTATCCGCCCTGTATTGGGCTGTGTATTGGCCTTTATCGTAAGTAGCAGGAATAGGATTTTCTACACCATCAACTACGAAATTAAAATTGGTATCATAAATTAAGTTTCCATTGTCGTCCATATAAGTTGCATTTAATGTTACGGTTTGACCATATTCGACTTTGACGGTTTTATTTGATAATATGGTTAGATTAGTTGTGGAGATGATTGCACCGCCATTATTACAAATTTCCGTTTTATCGTATGATATTTTATTATTTGATAAGTATAATATGCTCTCCATTTCGTTATAAATGGATTTGCCTTTATTTCCATCAAAAGTACATGATTGGATAGTTACATTATCTTCAAGATTAAAAATAGCACCACCTTCTTCATCTGAATCATCATTTTCCGTGAAATTGGAGTTGGATATTATTATGGAACTAGGATCAATACCTCCTATAGCATATATTACACTACCTGAACCAGCACTATTTTTATTGAATTTGGAATTGTTTATATTAGTATCGTAATATGTCTCGATAGCACCGCCTGAGCCAGTTAATTCTCCGGCAAGAGCCTTATTGCCTGTGAATGTACAATTATCAATATTGAGTTTAAGGCCGGCATTAGCATAGATAGCACCACCGTCACCAGCTGCATCTCCATCTCCGGTAGCAGTATTGTTGATGAATACAGATCCGGTTATCGTATTAATGTCGGCTTGCATAAGATTGATTGCACCTCCTGAAAATGCGGAATTGTTTATAAATGCACTGTTGGTTACTGTAATTCTACCGCCATTACTTAGGATTGCACCCCAACTGCCCACATTATGTTTTTCAATATTGTTGATGAATGTACAATCATTAATAATTAACTCACTTTCAGTATTAATAGCGCCTGCAGAATCTGCAAATGTGATATTATTGAATGTTACTGTGCCGTCTGTAGCATTAACTGTGAAAATTCTTGCTCCACTACTGCCGCTAATTATGTGATTATTACCGTTGATTGTCAATGTTTTGTTAATCAGTATGCCGTAATATTGGTGGTCAGGGTAAGTATACTGGTTGTATTCATGATCGGTTTCTTCATTATATGCAAAATCATAAGGTAAGTATAATACACTATTGTTGTTTGCAATCGCATCATCTATTCTTGCAGCTAAATCGGTGTAAGTACCATTGCTGGCAGTTGAAATTGCCGGACTTTCATCAGCACCGATTATTTCATATTCTCCTGAGTCGTCTGTCTGATTTTCTAAAGCACTGACAGAGCCAATGCAGAGGAATATCATTAAAAACATTAATAATATTAATACAGGTTTTTTTAATTTCATTAAATTTTCCCCCTATCTGAAAAATATTCTAATAAAAATGTTCTATATTGTACAAACAATCTTAAAAGGCAATATTATTTGATAAAACATTCATGTAGTTAATAATTATCTACGAATATATTTATATGTTGTGTTATTTTGATTTGGGGATTTCATATGTATTTATCTATTTTACTTCATGAGGGCAATATTGCTTTAAAAAGGTTATATTGTCCGTTAAATTACAAAATACTTATATATGATGTTTTTTATAATATTTAATGGTGATTTAAATGGATAATAGTGCTCAAGCATCTGCAGAATTAATATTATTATTTGGCGGTATTATGGTGGTGGTATTGCTTGCAATTTATATGTATAAGAACTATATTAGGGATTTGCAAAATGAAATCCAGTCTGAAGAAGTTTCAAGACTAAACAATAAACTGCAAGAGATATCCGAAATTTTTACATAAATTTATATTTTTTTAGTATCCATAAGGAGGGTATTGATATTAAACAGCATAATGTTATTGCCGGAGGATAAACAAGATATCCTATGATATAACCTGCAATCATTAATGCCAGCATGCAGTATAGGGAATTGTTGTTTTCGAATGCAACCTGAAGAGCAATGTTTCCCTTATCTGAATTTTTAAGCGCATTGGATATGAAAATTGAAATTATTGCTGTTGCCACAAAATCAAGGCCGTATGCGGCATGGGCAATGAATGAATCAAAGTTTTCTGCAACGAATATTGTTAGGTACGGCAATAATGACAGAATGAATAATGAAAGTCCGCTTAACCAGATAACCTTGTTGTTTACTTTATTCACCATGCTGAATACATTATTGTTGTAATTCCAGTAGTTGAATATGACCAAAAAGCTTAAGGCATATATGATAAATTCAAGATGTATTTCAAACAGGGCTTCCCAAGTCCCGTCTGCGGCCATAGGTATTTCCAAAACAATAATTGTAAGTATGATGGCTAAAATAGCATCAATCAATGCTTCAAATCTTTCACTATCCATTTATAGACCTCCATCCGATAATTATCCAAAGAATTATGGAAATCAAACATGAAATATAGATTCCTGGTCTGTAAATGGTATATGTTAAAATAAAACCAATCAGTATTATAAATAATGGGGAGATTTCGTAGTACACTTTTGAATTGGTCTCCTGCAGTTCTTTATTATATGGATTGCTCCTATAAACTGCTTTAATGGATATTATGTAAAGAATATTTGTTACAACAAACAGTAAACCGAACATTGTTTCGCTAGGAATGGATTCTGGATGCAATGCTACCCATATCGTAAAATATGGCACTAATGAAATTATAAAAGTCATTACTCCATAAATCCACACTGAGGTATTGTCCAGATTATCCACTTTCTTGAAAAGGTTGTGGTTGTTATACCATATATTAAACAATGTTAGAAAACTTATTAAATAAGCCAAATAGAAAGTCTTTAATTCCCATATTGCAGATAATGTTGGTTCGGCAGGTTGTGCAATTTTTAAAACCAACACAGTCATTATAATTGCAATTATCGCATCGATAAATGTTTCAAATCGTGTCGTCTCCATAAAATAATATTTTAATTTTAAACTATAAATAATTAAATAAGGTGATAAGATGGATATGCTGATTAATGGTGAACATGTAAGCGACATGGATAAAAGTGAAGTCATAAATCCATATAATGGTGAAGTGATAGATACTGTTCCGATTTCTCATTTGAATAATGTTGACAAGGCTATTGAAGCGGCCAATAATGCCAAAGCATCTCTTCAGGAAATGTCTGCTTTTAAAATATCAAATAAATTATATGCCGTTTGTGAAAAATTAAAAGACAATAAGGAAGATTTTGCTGAGCTATTGACAATGGAAGTGGGAAAGCCGATCAATGAATCTTATGTTGAACTTGACAGATCAATTGAAACTTTAAAGCTTGCTGCTGAAGAGGCTAAAAGAATCTATGGCGAATCAGTTCCTCTGGATGCTGGATTGAACGGAAAAGGATTTTTTGCATTCACTCAAAGATTGCCTTTAGGTGTTGTTGCGGCCATAACTCCATTCAATTATCCTTTAAACTTAACAATTCACAAGATTGCGCCTGCAATAGCATGTAAAAATACAGTAATAATTAAACCTCCAACTGATGCACCGTTAACCGTAATGAAATTTGCAGAACTTGTTGATGAAGAGTTTCCTGCCGGTGTAATCAATACAATCACAGGATACGGTTCCGAAGTCGGTGATGCCTTGGTTGCATCTAATGAAATTGATAAGATATCATTTACCGGAAGCGTGCCTACGGGTTTGGTAATATCTCAAAGAGCGGGAATGAAAAAGGTAACATTGGAGCTCGGCGGAAATGACCCTTTGATTGTTCTGGATGATGCCAATGTCGATGCTGCAGTTAAGGGCGTTATCAACGGAGCATATCTCAATGCCGGTCAGGTGTGTATGGGTGTTAAAAGAATAATTGTACAGGAAGGCATTTATGATGAATTCAAGATTAAATTAGTTGATGCAACATCCAAAATTAAGATGGGGAATCCTATGGGTAAGACAACACAGCTTGGAACGTTAATTAGCGAAAAGGCAGCAATGCAGGTTGAAGAAACAGTAAACAATGCAGTTAATGATGGTGCAGAAATATTAATCGGCGGAAAACGTGATGGGGCATTTTACGAAGCAACTGTTGTGGATAAGGTAACTCCGCAAATGGATTTGGTTGTCAATGAAACATTCGGTCCTGTAGCACCGTTGATGAAAGTAAAGACAGTGGATGATGCTATTGAACTTGCCAACGCCACAGAATATGGCCTTCAGGCAGGAGTATTCACGGAAAATTACAGAAATGCAATGCGATGTGCCAATGAAATTGAAGCGGGAACAGTATTTGTCAATAAACAGTCCACATTCAGAACTGACAACATGCCTTTCGGTGGATTTAAAAGCAGTGGTTGTGGAAAAGAAGGAATTAAATATGCTGTTGAAGAGATGACTAAAACCAAATTGATTGGTTTGAATTTAAGATAGTTTTTTACTTTGATCCAGCATATTCCTCTAAATGTGGGATTTTACTTACGATAGTTACTAAAATATAGGATATTATAAGGCTTCCAAGTATCAATGTTAAAAATTCTATAGTATATCCTAATTTATCCAACGGTAAAAATCTTACTATTATTATCATAATCTGGCAGTGAACCAAATACAGTCCATAGCTTGTACGTGCCAATGCCTGTGTAATTCTTTTAAGAATATTATTTGGATTTTCAAGTATTTTTGACGTTTTGAACAGGCATACGATTCCAATAACTTCAATTATATTCAATATGGAATATCTTGAAAATGTTTTGAAGAAATTGTCTTCTGGAAATGCAAATGAGCAGATTAACATTATTGCTGATGAGAATAGGATTAAAAATATTGCAACTTTCTTATTGTTTAGGAATTCACGTTTAGTGTATCTTAAATAGTATCCCAGAACAACCAGTCCGATTGGGGAGGTGAAATAGCTGAGTTTTATTGGTGAAGTGTAGCCTAATGTCTCTTCAACCAAGGATACAAACAACCAAATCACCAAGAAATATTCTGCTTCTTATAAATCGGAATGAAGTAGCCATTTGTTGAATATTGGCATTATCAGATAAGTTCCAAGAATCATCCAATAGAACCAGTATGGTGTTGATCCGCTTGATTTGGCAAGAAATGTTTCCAAAATGTATTTGATTAAGCTAATTGGGTCAAATGCGGTTACATAATGCACCTGTGTGAAACAGTATGAAAATATGATTAACATTATGCTTGTAAATATTGCCCAGAATATAAACGGTTTGGTTATTCTAACCAGTCTTTTGGAGAGAAAATCTTTAATTTTCCATTCACGGCCTAATGAAAGGGCTCCGGATAAAACTAAAAACAAGTCAACTCCAATTCTAAATGAATTATTACATATCGCTTCTACAATAACATCAAATCTGAATACGTGTGTCATATTGCTTGGCATTGAAAATTTCAGCATTGCCGTTGCATGCAGTACAATAACACTGATTATTGCCAACGCTCTCAAAGCATCAAAATAGAAAATATGTTTTTTCATTCAAATCCGTTATAAAGTATAATTAAATTTTTTTAAATTTAGGTACACCTAATAATTTAATTTTCATACAATAAATAGTTTTTTTTGAATTAATTATGGGTGTATGGTTAATTTTGAATTGAAAATAAGAAAGTTATATCTGCTTAATCCAGATAAGCTTCCACTAAATTACGTGTTTCGTTCAATGATTCCATTGGGATGCCTTTTGGCATCTGGCCAAGCTCGCCGTCAACTTCTTTAAGGATACTTCCATCCATTCCCAGAAACATTCCTTCGCTCACTGTTTCCATAAAGCTTTGAGGTGGCAGAAGTGAAACACCTACACGATTCTCTTCTTTTACATTCAAATCATTCGTCACAACGGTTATTGCACGTTTTCCTAAGTTAACATTACATATCATTAATGAATCTGCTTTAGGATGTTTTGTAACACTCATTACTTCTCCAACCCTAATGTCAACACCTATTATCGGATCATTTATTGGACCCAATGCCAGACGGTCTTTGAGTCCTAACATGGTATCAATGAAAAATCTTACTTTAGCGATATTTTCAGCTGTTTTTTCACGGTCTTCCTTTGGAGCGGCACTTAAAAACTTTTTATTCCAGCCTTCTCCACCTAAACATTCAACGATTTTTTCCGCTTTTTCGGTTAGGCTTGCTACATCAGGTGAGTTGACAAGGTCATCTCCTTCAAGATATGAGTAAATCAATGACTGAAAATCGCTGTTCATCTGTTTTCCAGTTTCAACAGCAAGTTTTTTGTTCCAATTTCCTCTAAATGATGCTGTTGGAATAAGATTCAAGTAGTTTTCTCTTGCTTTGTTTGCCACTAAAATTCTATAATCTTTACTTGTATCCCACAATGTCTAATCTCCTTTCAAATTATAATTAATATAATATTTGACATAAACAATAATAAATTTTTTCCAAAATATTTCAGAGGGGATATTTCAATTAATAACTTATATTTTTGGCTAATTTCTATTATTTTTCCTTATTTTTTTAATTAAAATTAGTTTTTATATCAAAAACTATTTATATAAACAATAATATAAAGTTATACATATTTATTTAGTTGATTTATTATAAGTTAACCTGTGGTGTTAAAATGGTAGAAGTTTCAAATTTACGTAATTTAAGTATATATACAAACACTGGCCATTATGTGGGCCAAGTAGAAGATGTTGTTTTAAACATAAGATTAGGAACAATTTCAAAATTACAAGTAAGAGCTGTTGAACCTGAAAGAAAACAAATTGGTCTTCTTGACAATATTAAAGGAGCTTTTCAGGGTGTTCCTGAAGAAAGTATTGGAACCAGATCTTTCCAGCATGATTTATTGACTGTTGATTTCGATAAAGTACAAGCTATTGGGGACATTATGTTAATCAACCCAAGAGATATCAAAAAGGTTAACCCGGAACCTCCAGTTCCTGAATCCGTTGCTCCACAACAAGCTCCAAAACCTGAAACTCAACCACAATTTGAAAATAAACCTAATTTTGAATCTGAAAGATTATAATTTCAATCTTTCTACTTTTTTTATTTATTAATTTTTTTTAAGTGATTTTAATGAATGTAGGAATTATAGGCTGTGGGGCTATCGCTAACATTATTGCAAGCAGAATAGTTCCTGAAGATAACAATATTGAAATTAAATATTTCTTTGACAAGGATATTGAAAGAGCAGAAAATTTAGCCAGTTTTGCAGGTGGTGTTGCTGTTCTTGATTTTGATGACATGTTGGATGATGTTGATTTGATTTTGGAATGTGCTTCACCTGATTCAGTTAAACTGCTGGCTCCAAAAATTCTGGAAAAAGGAATAGACATGATTATTATGAGCATAGGTGCTTTTATGGATAAGGATTTCTTTACCAAAGCGTTAAACATTGCCCGTGAAAATGATGCGCATATTCATTTGCCTTCAGGAGCTGTTGTCGGTTTGGACGGTATCAAGGCCGTTGCCGATTTCGGATTGAAAGAAATTACATTAGTTACTCGCAAGTCTCCAAAATCATTAGGAAAGGATATCGATACTGGAGAAGTTTTATTTGAAGGAAAAGCTTCAGATGCAGTTAAAGAATTTCCATTAAACATTAATGTGGCAGCAACCATTAGTCTAGCATGTAATCGTGACATTGATGTAAAAATCATTGTCGATCCAAATGTTGACCGTAATGTTCATGAAATTACTGCAAAGGGTGACTTCGGTGAGTTTAAAACAATTACGATGAATCATCCATGTGCCGCAAATCCAAAAACAAGTATGCTTGCCGCAATTTCTGCAATTAAATTGCTTAAAAGTTTTGATGAAACAATATCAGTAGGATTATAATGAAAGAATATGAAATTTACTCAGATTTGAGGGTTCCAGTTAATTCAAAAATCATTGTAAGGCTGGATGGTCGAAGTTTCCATTCGTTTGCTCGCAAAATGGAACTTGTAAAGCCATATGATGATAATTTCTATAAAGTGATGGTGAATGTTTCCAAGGATCTGTTTGAAGAGTTTTCACCGTTATTTATTTACACTTTTTCTGATGAAATAAGTATTCTTTTAGATAATGTTCCATTTAACGGCCGCATTGAAAAAATAAATTCTGTCATTGCAAGTTTTACGTCTTCCTCTTTTTCCATTAATTATAATAAGGAATTTTCTAAACCTGTTGCATTTGATTCCAGGGTCATTCCAATTAATGATGATGAAATCTTGAGTTATTTCAAATGGAGACAGGATGAGGCATGGAAAAATTGTGTGAATGGCTATGGAATCCATTTCTTGAAATCAAAATACTCTTCCGAAGAGGCTAACAATAAAATTAACGGTTTAAATTTGTCTGATATTCATGAATTATTATTTGAAAATGGAATTAATTTAAATGATGTTGAAACTTGGAAAAAAAGAGGAATTGGCGTTTATAGAAAAAATAAGGAAATAAAAGGATTCAATAAAAAAGAGGGAAGGGAACAGATATCCTATCGCAGTTTCATTAATGTTGACTGTAACCTTCCAATTTTTTCAAAAGAATTTTTTAGCAGTTTGTTTTAAGGGGTCAAATCATGAGTTTTTTATCAAAAATTTTCAATAATAATGAGGACATAGAGTTTGAGGAAATCTGTGTTGATAGGGAAGTTCTCGATGCTGTAATTTATTATTCCAAACAGTCTTATCCCAATGAATTTTTAGCATTTTTTGATGGGGAAATCAAGGATAAAAAACTTTATTTGCTTAGTCTTATTTTTGTTCCGGGAGAAACCGGATCTACCGGCGCTGTTGTTCATACGGAAATGCTTCCTCCAACTTTAAAATATTGG
Organism: Methanobrevibacter sp.; assembly: GCF_045603845.1. Lineage (GTDB taxonomy): Archaea > Methanobacteriota > Methanobacteria > Methanobacteriales > Methanobacteriaceae > Methanocatella. Next base: position 20,293 of record NZ_JAZUMY010000062.1, on the reverse strand, counting down.
GGTTCTGTTCACTCCCACCCCGGTCCAAGCGCACAGCCGTCAGGTGCCGATTTAAAGACTTTTTCAAAACATGGTCTGTTTCATATGATTGTGTGCTTACCATATGGCTATGACACTTTCATGGCATATGATAAGTATGGTAATCCCTGCAAATACACTGTAGGTGATTACAGTTATATGTTTGATGAGGACATTGATGATTTCTTTGATGAAAGTGATGTTTTAAAGGAAGGTGAAGTTATCAAGCCGGGATTCTTTGATGAGGATGCCAATTTTGATGATGAACCTAACACTGCTTATGAGGAATATGAAAAGAGCCTGAGGCCAAATAATGTCAAGATTATTTCAAATAATTCTTTGGAACCAATAATCATCTCCAATGGCGATTCTATCAAAATAGAATTTGATGAGAATGGAAATATTAAAAAGATTCATAAAAAATAGGCTTTTTAGGTTAATAAAATAAAAAAATAAAAAACAATATGGTGAAAATTGTTTTTTATAAGTTCAATCCGACAGCTTCATAAACATTGCTTAAAGCTTGGATTTCTTTGATTACGTCAGTTGGAATTTCTTTATCCAAGGTTAATACCATAATGGCTCTTCCACCTTTTTCGTCTCTTCCAACTTGCATGATTCCGATGTTAACTCCATATTCGCCTAATTTAGTGCCGATTGCACCAATACTTCCAGGAACATCTTCATATTTTGCAATGAACATGTGTCCTTCAGGAATAACATCTACCCAATAATCATTAACTTTTAAGATTCTTGCTTCGTGTAAGGTGGTTCCTTCTGCAGAGAATTCATCATCATCGGTTTTTGCTTTGACTCTGATTAATGAATCATAACCTTTGGCATTGGTTTTTCTTCCTTCAGTTATGTTGATTCCACGGTCTTTAGCTACGAGTGCAGCATTTACTGCGTTTACAGGTGAGCTTAAGAAAGGATTTACAACACCTTGGATAACAGTTCTTGTTAAAATTTCCAAGTTATCAATTTTTGCGAGTTCTCCACTGTAGATAATCTCCAAATCTCTAATTTTACCGTTAACTGCTTGTGATATGAAACTACCTAATTTTTCAGCGATTTCAAAGTACGGAGATAATTCCTGATAAGTTCTGTTATCAATTCTTGGCATGTTTAAAACATTGTTTGGAGTTCCGCCTTTGAATAGGTCGATAATTTCATCAGCCACGATAATTGCCGCATCTCTTTGTGCTTCTTTGGTTGATGCTGCAATGTGTGGAGTTAATACAATATTGTCAAGTTCAAATAATTTTGAATCTTCTGCTGGTGGTTCCTCTTCATATACGTCTAAGGCCGCTCCACCTATTTTTTCATTTTTCAAAGCATCATATAATGCTTCTTCATCAATAATTCCACCACGAGCACAATTTGTAATGAATGCTCCATCTTTCATTATTTCAAATTCATCGTAGGAAATTAAATGTTTGGTTTCAGGAGTTAATGGTACGTGAATTGTGATGAAGTCTGCTCTTTTAAGAACAGTTTCCAAATCAGTTAATTCTACACCCATTTGGTTAGCCACTTCTTCAGGCAAGTATGGATCGTATGCAACAGCATCCATTTCAAATGCTTTACATCTGTTAACAACCTGTGAACCGATTCTTCCCATTCCAATAACACCAAGAGTTTTGTTTCTGAGTTCAACTCCCATAAATTTTTTCTTTTCCCATTTGCTTTCTTTTACAGATTTATCAGCAATGGATAATTTACGAGCCATGGAAAGTAATAATCCCATAGTGTGTTCAGCTACGGTAATGGAAGTTGATTCTGGTGAATTGACAACCATAATTCCTTTTTCGGTAGCTGCATCTAAATCGATGTTGTCTACTCCAACACCTGCTCTTGCAATTATTTTTAAATTGTCAGCGTTATCAATTACTTCTTTTGTAACTTTTGTCCTACTTCTTACAATTATACCATGGTATTCACCGATGGTTTTTACTAATTCTTCAGGAGTAATGCTTGTATCGACTACGACTTCAGCTACTTCCTTTAAATTTTCTATTCCTTTCTCATTAATTGCGTCTGCAACGAGTACTTTCATTCTTTCACCATATTAATTTTTTTAAAATGTTATCATTAATATTAAATAAATATATATATTTCCTTCTATTTAAAACTATAATTATATAATATAAAATGGTGAAATTATGGTATCAGTAAATGAATTTGCAATATCAACAGCTAATGATATTCCTGGATTTAGGATTGTTGAAACAAAAGGATTTATATATGGGTTGACTGTCAGAAGCAGAGGTGCCGGTGGCCAGATTGGTGCAGGTATCAAATCTCTTTTCGGTGGTGAAATCACCCAATACGTTAAAATGATGGAAGAATCAAGGGATGAAGCTTTACATAGGGCAATAGATCATGCAAAAGAATTAGGGGCAAATGGTATTGTTGCTATTCGTTTTGATTCTAATGAAATATCTGATGTGATGCAGGAAATTTTGGTTTATGGAACTGCTGTTGTAGTTGAAAAAGAATAGATAAGGCGATAATATTTTCAATGAAAACTTAAATTTTAAAGATAAGTCCATTCCTGAAACTATTTTAGGATATGGTCCATTCATGGCCGAGCCTTATTATGGCCATAGGGCAAGATTGTACTATGAAGATTTATACACGCAACCTGAAAGGATTGCTGATGTAATATTGCAGGCATATGATAGTGGTGTTGAGGCCATAAATCTCGTCAATAATGAAAATCTTCTTAAAGGATTTGATTTGGCTTGCGATAACGGCTGTAACATGAAAGTTATTGCTACTGTCGGCAAGTCTGATGTTGATTACCTAAATCCCAACTATGAAGTTGCCTGTGAAGTGGACTGGGAGGATGATATTGAGCTGTTTTCCGCATATGACACTCCCGTGATGCTGGTGGATGAATTCATCACTGATGCATATAAATGGAATTTAACATCAAAGATTTTAAAAAGCATCAATGATTCAGGTTCACTATCAGGTATTGTCACTGCATTTCCTTACCGTACAACGGATTTGCTTAAGGATAATATTGATATGGAATTATTTGATTTTTATATGCTCCCTATTAATAGTTTTGCCTATATGATGGATACTCCTTCATTTTTAAAGGCACAGCGTGAAGAATTCAGATCCAAAATATTGGATTTAAATAAAAAGATAATTGCCTGCCGTATTTTCAGTGCAGGTATCCAAACGCCTCACGAGGCATTCTCTTTTTTAAATAATCTGGATTTCATAGATTTAATCACGTTTGGTGTGGCTAGTGAAGATGAGATAAAAAAAGATATGGAAGTTTTAAAAAGTTTTTAAAATTTAACAACATCGTATTCTTCAAAAGGAACGATGTTCATTATTTCAAATTCTGCATTTAAGCTTTTTAATCCTTCATTTAAATCTTTTACATTTTTATTTGACGGTTTTTTTCCAGTAATTTGCAGGTATTGTCTAGGCGTAATTTCGCAATATTCACAGTCGAAATTACAGCATCTGTCCTTTTCTTCGCATCCGTATCCTTCAAGGTCTTCCCTAGTTCCAATCACGATATCTTCGAGAATTCTTGAAACTCTTTCATCTGATGCGAACATCGCTATTTTTTGTGAATATCCGCAGATTCCAATGGCTTTTTGTCCTCTAAAATTACAAACCCATTTGATAGGGTAATCTTTCATATCATCAATTCTTAAATCTTCCATATTATCCCTAATTTTCTTTTCGTTCTTTAATTAATTTAAGCAGCTCCTGGGAGCGTTCGAATTCTTTCAGTTCCCATGATTTAATTACAGGTATACTTCCAAGTGATTCCTTTATCTTATCGTTATTTATTATGAATACCGGTTCTGAGGAGGTAATCATTGACAAATCTTTCAGTGGTACGGCCATTCTTTTTAAGGTTTTCTGGCTTCTGTTTTTTTCTATATTTGCTATTAATGAAGAGTTGTCGTCTTTTGCAACGGCATCAAACGGACTTTTATTGGTTGAAATAACTCCATATCCCAGTTTTGACAGGTCTTCAGTACCTTCTCCTGTTGTGTGGTATTGAATTTGCTCTTCCTGGTTGTATTTTAAAATATCGATGTCCAACGTTACTTTTGTATTCAGTATTTCTTCGAGAATCATGGCCGTTTCGGTATTGGCTCTTACAATCTCATTTTCATATTTGTACATTGTTGCTCTTGAAACATGTGCTAGGTCAGCTAAATCTTTAAGTGAAAGTGAATAATCTTCTCTGTATTGTTTTATTACATTTCCATCAATTTTTACAAAGTATCCTCCTCTATCGGCCAATATTTCAGGATATTCTTTATACATTATCATGTTTTTCAATGTTTCAAATCCTATGGTGGGAATGTCGTATCTTTCATAGATTACTCCCTCTTCAAGGATTCCGTTCCTTGATTTGGCTCCTATTATTATTGGTGAAGCCAAAAATATGTTTGCCAGCTGCTTCATTTCATGAGCATTTTTCTCATTGACACTATCAATATTAACAAATGTCTTTAAGAGTAAAATTAATAAGTTTTTACGAGCTACAATATCAAAAGAACCTTGGTCATAAATGTCTGATGTTTTATAACCTTCTGAAATTAATAATTTTTCTATTTCTTGCAACATTCTGCTTCGGGTCAACATATTAAATACGCCTGATATAACTTTGTTTAAAACATTATATATTACATTCAACTATAATAATTTAATGTAAGGTGATTATAATTAGCTATTTATATGTTGGAATTGATGATACTGACTCCCCTGATGGGATGTGTACTACTTATTTGGCTTGCCATATTATCAGTAAGCTTCAGGAAAATGACATTTCCATTGTAGGTTATCCTCGTTTAATAAGGTTAAATCCTTTTGCTCGTTTTAAAACCAGAGGTAATGGTGGTGTTTCTTTTAAAATCATCAATGACGATAAGGTCGATTTGGCCAAACAAATCATTTTGGATGAAGTATCTGCTCTTTCAATGTTTGACTGTGACAATACAAATCCCGGTGTTGTTTTTTATGACGGTGAAATCACCAAAGCGATGCAGGAATATGCATTCAGAGCAATTAATGAATTCATCACGATTGATGAGGCCGAAGAGTTCGGCAAATCTGTAGGATGTGAAATGCATAAATTTAAAAAAGGACGGGGCATCATCGGATCCATTGCGGCCATCAGTTTACCTTTGGATGATTTTACTTATGAGCTTTTGGCTTATCGCATTCCTGAAAATTACGGCACAAAACGCCAGATTGATTATGATTCTGTAATTGAAATGGATAAGAAAACTTTTCCGGACACCTTTGAAAATATTGACTATTCAGAAAACTACATTGCAATCGAGCCTAAAACGCCATGTCCTGTTTTATATGGTATCCGCTCAAACAATGTGGAATCTTTGAATAAGGCTCGTGAGATTGTTAAGGTTAATGAGCCTATAGAAGATTATTGTATTTTTTTAACCAACCAGCATACTGACATGCATATCCAAAAAGCAGATAAAATATCTGAAATGAAGCAGTTCGGATGCTATGAAGTTACTGCAACTGTTAAGGATAAGCCTCATGTGATTGATGGCGGACACATGTTTTTCACGGTTTTTGATGAAAGCGGTGAAATTGAATGCGGTGCATATGAACCGACAAAAAATTTCAGAAAGACGGTTTCTCATTTACGTGAAGGGGATGTAATAAAGCTTTATGGTGGAATCGGTGAGCAGAATACATTTAACATTGAAAAATTCCAGGTTATAAAGTTGAATGATGTTGAATATAGAAATCCTGTATGTGAATGTGGAAAAACAATGACTTCTGCCGGAAAAAATAAGGGATTTAAATGTAAAAGATGTGGATCTCGTATAAGTTCTTCACAAAAAGTGAACTTTAAAATTGAACGTTCATTAAATAAAGGCCAATTTTATGAAACTCCTGTTAGTGCACGTAGACATCTTTCAAAACCCCTTTGCAGAATGTAATTTATATATAAACTTTTTTTATTTTATATTTATTAATTTAAATGATTTTTAACAGTATTTATTTATTCACTTTTTGAGTATTTTTTTCCTATTATTTTATTTTTTGTTCTCTTTTAGTGAAATTTTGAGATTCAAGTAATATCAATTTAAATATGATGAAAATTAAGTTTTAATCATGCAAGCATCATTTGGGGGAATGCTTTATTTTGGGAAAGGATATGCAAACATCTAATGTTGAGCATGTATATAGGGATAAGACTGATAAAAGGATTTTAAAGAAAAATCCATGGAAAGATTATAGATTGCACATCACGGTACTTGTTTTAGTTATAATAGCGCAGATTATTGGTCCAAGAGAGATTTATATTGCTAAAGGTGTTGAAGTTTCAATCATGCCGTTGCTTTATACGATGGTTTTGGGTTTGGTTTTCTATTTGGCCAAACCTATCAAATGGATTCAAAGAAAACAGGCCAGAGTTGCTGAAGGGGCAATGATGCTTTTTATTGGTATTTTAATTGCTAAACTCGCTGTTTCCAGCGGCCAATCAATTCATTTGATTTTTGAAATGGGTCCTGCATTATTGTTGCAGGAATTGGGACATTTGGCCACTATTCTTGTTGCTCTTCCAGTTGCATTGCTTTTAGGATTTAAACGGGAATCAATAGGTATGACCAGTTCAATCGGTCGTGAACCGGAAGTTGCAGTCATTGTTGATAAATATGGATTTAATTCAGCAGAATCCCGGGGAATATTCGCATTATTTATTGTAGGAACAATAATAGGTACTGTATTTATCAGTTTTTTAGCTTCAATTTCAGTTTCTTTAATTCCGCTTCATCCTTTTGCTTTTGCAATGGCCAGCGGTGTCGGTAGTGCCAGTATGAATGCGGCTTCTTTGGGTCCTACTCTTGCAGCATTTCCATCATTGGAAACGAGTATTGAAGCGTTTGCAGGATTCAGTAATTTACTTTCTTTTTCCATTGGTATCTATATTGTAATTTTTATAGCTATTCCGTTAACTGAAAAGTTATATGCTTGGTTAGAACCATTAATCGGAAGAGAAAGCATTGTTAAAGAAGAAAATGGTGGTGAATGATATGTCTGATTTCATTGATGGATCTGAAAATGTTTCTGTTCACGGTATTTTCAATTGGATATTGTTATTGGTGATATTTTCTATTATTACTGTTATAGGTAATTATATAGGATATGAACACCCTATTGCCGATTCATTGGTGGGAATGGGTATTCTATCTTTAATAACTCTTATTGGCGTGTGGATGGAAAGGGAACTTCCATTCAATATTTCCTCTATCCTCTACATAAGTATTATTGGTATATTGATAGCGCTTCCGGGTATGCCCACTTCAGAATTTGTTTTATATCATGTTTCCAATGTTGAACTTTTATCCATTGTTACTGTATTTCTGGCTTATGTCGGTATCGGTATGGGTAAAAGCTGGGATGAATTCAAGGCTTTGGGGTGGCGCGCAGTTGTTATCACTGTTTTGGTTATAGCATCAACTTACTATGGTGCAGCTATTGTTGCTCATGTTATACTGGTCTTAACGGGTGTGCCTGCAGTTTAAATTTTATTCTTATTTTGAGAATTTTATTACTATTTTTCATTCACTTTTTGTGAATTTTTAAAAATTAAAACTTAATAATTTATATAATATGTTTTAAGAAAAATACTTATGTTGAGCATATTTTATGCCAGGATATTATACTGATGGGAGAGGGTTTTTATTCCATGGCGAGATAATGACGGTCAGGTTGAACATATTTATCGTGAAAAGACGGATAAAAGGATTTTAAGAAAGAATCCTTGGAGAGATTACAGATTACATGTTACTGTGCTTATTTTAGTTATTATCGCCGAGTTAATTGGAACTATAAACATACCTATTACCCATGATGTTTCCATCACAATAATGCCTTTGATTTATACTATTATTTTAGGATTAGTTTTTTATTTGGCAAAGCCTATTAAGTGGATTCAAAGAAAACAGGCCAGAATTGCTGAAGGTGCAATGATGCTTTTTATAGGTGTTTTGATTGCAAAACTGGCAATTTCCAGCGGTCAGTCCATTCATCTGATTTTTGAAATGGGTCCTGCATTGATATTGCAGGAATTGGGACATTTGGCCACAATTTTGGTACTTCCGATTGCTTTACTTTTAGGATTTAAGGAAGAAGCTATTGGTATGACCAATTCCATTGGTCGTGAACCCAATGTTGCTGTTGTTGTTGATAAATTCGGTTTTAATTCTCCACAATCCAGAGGAGTATTAGCAATATTTATCATAGGTACTGTTATAGGAACCATTTTCATAAGTTTCCTTGTTACTCTTTCACTGTCATTTTTACCGCTTCACCCTTATGCATTTGCAATGGCAAGCGGTGTGGGCAGTGCCAGTATGAATGCTGCTGCTATCGGACCGACTCTTGCAGCATTTCCTGGAATGGAAACCAGTATCGAAGCATTTGCAGGTTTCAGTAATTTGCTTTCATTCTGTGTTGGTATTTACATTGTAATATTCATTGCCATGCCGCTGACTGAAAAATTATATTATTGGCTGGAACCTAAAATAGGAAAAGAATCAATTGTAGAAAAGAAAATGGAGGATGAATAGTATGCCTGATTTGATTGACGGATCTGAAAATGTATCAGTTCATGGTATTTTCAATTGGATTTTATTGCTGATTATATTTTCAATCATAACTGTAATCGGTAATTATTTGGGTTACAAGCATCCTATGACTGATTCTCTGGTGGGTATGGCCATATTGTCTGTAATTACGCTCATTGGTGTTTGGATGGAAAGGGAACTTCCATTTAATATTTCATCAATCCTTTATATCAGTGTCATTGGTATTGCAATATCATTTCCGGGAATGCCTACATCTGATTTCGTTCTTCATTACGTTTCACAAGTAGAGCTTTTATCAATTGTCACAGTATTTTTAGCTTATGTGGGTATTGGAATGGGTAAAAGCTGGGATGAATTCAAGGCATTAGGTTGGAGAGCAGTTGTCATAACTATTTTAGTCATTGCAGCCACTTATTATGGTGCAGCTATTGTAGCACATATCGTACTTGTTGCAACAGGCGTTCCAGCAATTTAAATTCCTTTTCTATTTTTTTAAGATAACTATTTATTCTAATTTAAACATAATTAATGTTGAGATTGTTATGTTTTTACAAGATATTTCCAAATTTATTTCAAATTATCGCTATGAACAGGCTACTGTTGAATCTATAAACACAGTTAAGGCAGCATTTTTAGATTTTATTGGTGTAACATATAGGGGATCTAATGAAGACTCTCCAAATATTGCTTTCAATACAATTAATGAAGTATTCAATATTAATAATGATTTTAGCCTTGAGGCATCAGTTATTGGAAAGCCGGGTGTCAAGACAAATGTGTTGAATGCCGCTTTCTTAAACGGTATTTCGGCCCATGTTCTGGAGCTGGATGATGGACACAGACAAGCTCAGGCACATTTAGGGGCAGTTATTTTTCCAACAGCACTTGCATTATCCGAAGCATACGGTTTAGGTGGAAAAGACTTTTTTGAGGCGGTTATTGTAGGTTATGAAGTCGGTATTTTACTTGGAAAGCTTGTCAATCCGAGACATAGAAATAATGGTTTTCACACAACCGGAACAATAGGAACTTTTGTTTCAGGAGCAATTGCTTCAAAATTACTTAAACTGGATGAAGAACAAATATTGAATGCTTTAGGTTTGTGCGGAACTCAGGCTGCCGGTCTTTTGGAATCTGATCATGGTGGCAGTATGGGCAAAGTTCTCCATGTTGGCAAGGCTAACTATAATGGGATGTTGTCTGCTTTTCTTGCCCGTAATGGTTTTACTGGTGCTGAAACCATAATTGAAGGTTCTGAAGGATTTTTACGAACAATGGTGTTTGATGGCGATGAGTTCAACAGTGAAGATTTTTCCTTCGAGTCAATTTTGGAGGATGTCGGTGCAGTCAGGGTAAGGGATATTTACTTTAAAAAATATCCGTTCTGCAGACATTTGCACTCTTCCATAGATACTGCACTGAAGTTAAGGACCAGTCTTGGCGAGGAATACACCCATATTCAAAATGTGGCCGTTAAAACATATGGTGTTGCAGCAGACCACAATAATTTTCAACCGAAAAACCTTGAAGAACTGAAACAGAGTCTGCCATATGCGGTAGCCATAACTCTTGTAATGGGAGAAGTTGACATAGACACTTTAAACAAACTGGTTGATTATGGGCTATTTGAAAATTATTCAACGGTTGATAAGGTTAACAGTATTAAAAATCTCGTCAATAAAATGATTATTCTTAAAGATGATAAATTAGATGATTTATATCCAAATAAAAGACCATCTAATGTAATTATTAAATTGGATGAGGAATTTAGAAATGGTGTTTTCCAAAACATTACTTTCATCCCTAAGGGAGACTTTGAAAATCCATATGATTTGAGTGAATTAATTGATAAATTTAAGGCATTAAATCCTGATTATAACATTAATAATTTAGTAATTATTGATGAATTGGATAATTACTCAATGACAGACGTTGTTGGTGTTTTAAATGAATAATACTAAGGAATTTTTAAAGGGTATTGGTATTGATGACATAGATTCTAATTATATTTCCAATAAGACTTTCAATGATGGTGGTCAGTTCAGATTTGAAGTTCCCGGAATCCAATCACCTAAAACGATGGAAGGACTTTTAAATGAGGCGAACAGACAAGATCTTGTCATTCACAGGGTAACTCAAACTAAAGGGATAATGCTGCTCACAGATGATGAAATCAAACAAATGGTCAATTTTGCAAAAGACTATTGGTGTGAACTGTTTTTATCTGTCGGACCAAGGGCAACTTATGACACTTCAGCTACCGTCCATACCAAGGAAGGAAGCAGAATAGGTTATCGTTTAAGAGGTTATGACAATTTGGTTTATGCAATAGAGGATGTGAAAAGGGCAGTTGATTTGGGAGTTCGTGGAATTTTACTTTATGATGAAGGATTATTGTATGTATTAAATGAAATGAGAAATGAAGGGGAGCTTCCTAAAAATTTGCATTTTAAAATGTCCGCCCATACGGGACATGGCAATCCCGCTTCTGCAAAGCTTTTAGAATCCATAGGTCTTGATTCATTAAATCCTGTTCGTGATTTGCAGATACCAATGCTTGCAAGCATTAGAAATGCAATAGATATTCCAATAGATTTGCACACTGAAAATCCTAAATCAACAGGAGGATTTATCAGGCATTATGAGGTTCCAAAATTCATTCAGGTTGCAGCTCCTGTTTATTTAAAAACAGGCGGTTCTGTTGCAGCCAATCATAACTGGGACACTACTCAAAAAGAAGCCATCCTAAGAATAAAACAGGTTAAACTGGTTGAAAGAATGATAAATCAGTATTTGCCTGAAGCAATAATGTCAGATGGGAACTCTTCAGATTTGGCTGTGCCTGAGTGATTATGATGGATATTGTCAACAAAGTGTCAGATTGCATAATTGAAGCAAGCACCAGCTTGTCAGATGACAAGAAAAACGCTTTAAAGAAAGCTATTGAAAATGAAACTAATGATAATTCACGCTGGGCTTTACAGCAGATTTTGCAAAACTATGAAGTGGCCCAAAAAACCAAATTTCCATTATGTGATGATACTGGAATTCCGCATGTTGTAATCGAATTGGGTAAAGACCGCCAGATTACTTCGGATTTGATATCTCAAATTAATGATGGAATTTATCAGGGATTGAATAAACTTCCCGCAAGACCTATGGCAGTTAAGGGAAATGCTATTGAAAGAATTGAACAGTCAAAAGGATTATTTGATGATCCAGGGTTAATGAAGCCGGCTTCCTTTTTAATTGATAATTCTGAAAATCCTGATACGCTCAATATTCATTTTTTATTGCAGGGAGGTGGCCCTGAAATAAGAGCAAAGACATATAGGGTTTATCACAAGCGTTCTTTTGATATTGTTATTAATGAAGCTATCGGATGGCTTAAGGATTCCTTAAAGTTATTGGGTTGCACTCCTTCAATTCCGGCTATAGGAATTGGAAGAAGTCATTATGAAGCATCATCATTAATGTTAAAGGCAATGATTTATGGAAACTTGGATAATCTGACCAAAGAGGAAAAATACGTAACTCATAAATTAAACGAAACGCATATCGGTCCATTGGGGTTCGGTGGAAATACTACTGTTCTAGGTTCTTTTATAAGGATAGGTAATCAAAGGGCTAGCGGTGTTCGTATAGTTTCTGTCAGGCCTGCCTGTTTTGTCGAACCTAGAAAATCAACCTTGTTATTATAATATTGACTTGGGAGATACTATAACATTTATTAACAATTAAATTATATTTTTAACCATGCAAGAAAATAATTTTCATATTAATGAACATTCATTGAAAACAGCTATTTCTAAGGTAGAACCTAATAAATTAACTACCCGAGGGTATAATCAGAAGGATCTGATTGAAAAAATCCGATATGGGGATATGATTTACTTACTTTTAAAAGGAAGATTGCCTTCAATTAAGGAAAGTAAAATGTTCAATCATGTGCTGGTTTCCTTTTGTGACCATGGTGTTACTCCGCCAAGTACCCAAACAGCTAGAATAATCGCATCTTCCGGCTCACCGATGAATTCCGCTGTAGCGGGAGCATTGCTTTCCTTTGGTCATAAGCATGCTGGAGCTATCGAAAAAACAATGGAATTGTATCAGTCAAAAATAAATTCTTTAATCTTAACAGAAGATGTTGATTTGGACAATAAGCAAATAGCAAGTCTTGCAATTGATATTTATAATGATTACTATGCAAAAAAGGAAAAAATCCCTGGTTTCGGGCACCGTTATCATGATACTGACCCAAGAGCCGAAAAATTAATTCAAATGGCCATTAAAGAGGGATTTGTCGGACCGCATATAAAATTGGCTGTGGCTATTGAAGATTTGGTTCATCAAAATAAGGGCATCAAACTGAATGTTGACGGAGCCAATGCTGCGATTTTATCTGATTTGGGTTTTACTCCGGATCTAGGTTTGGGTATTTTCATAATTGGACGTGTTCCTGGAATCATTGCACATATTCATGAAGAAAAAATGGATGAAGATGAGTTCAGACGTTTCTGCGATTTGGATGATATAGAATATGGAGGCCACTAAAATGGAATTTGATGAAGTGATTAATAAAAGATATAGTGTTAGAGGATATTTGGACAAGGAAGTCGAAAAGGAAAAATTGGATTATGTTTTAAAGGCAGCCACAATCGCACCAACTGGCGTCAATTACCAGCCGTTTAAAGTTTATGTAATTGATACAAAGAAAAATAAGGATGCATTGGCTGAAATTTATCCTGCTGACTGGTTCACTCAGGCTCCATATGTTTTATGTGTCGTTGCGAAAACCGATGAGGCATGGGTAAGGAAATGGGATAATAAAAATATCTATGAAATTGACGCCACAATTGTAATGGACCATATTATTTTGGCGGCAACAAGCGTCGGGCTTGGAACCTGTTATATTGCAGCGTTCAAACCGGATAAGGCTCGTGAATTCCTACAGTTAAAAGACAATGAGGAACCGGTATTATTTACTCCGTTAGGTTACGGGGATGCTGAACCAAGAGACACTCCAAGAAAGGAAATCGATGAATTTACAGTTTATTTATAGATTAATATGGATTTGTTTATTTTAAAAGCAGATAATTCTAAAGAATTGGATGAAATTTCTGAAGAATTATCTCAAAATAAATTTAAGGTTATACAGGAAGAAAATCATTTCAGATTAATGAAAAGAAAAAGATATGGGAATTATTATGTCCATTGTCTATTTCTTTTAATAGGTCTGTTTTTCGCATATCCTGCCCTGATTGTTAATGTAGTGTATTTCACATACAGCTATTTATGGGCTTCACCACACGTTTTGGTAACAACTGAATTGAAATCTGAAGATGGTGAAAAATTAGAGTTCAATACAATGGATGAAGTGCTGGAAAAGGCGAATAAACTCTTCTAATTTTTTTAATACTTGCATTTTAAAATCATTCAATTAATTTCTTAATTAATGAATAGCATAACTTAAATATTCATTAAAATTATATAAGTTAATAATTGGATGTGAAAATCATGCGAATATGCAAATTATCTATGGTATTGCTTATTCTGATATTGTCTTTAGGTGCAGTTTCAGCAACTGACAATATAACTGATGATGTAATAAGCGATATTGGTGGAGATATAATACAAATTACTGACAATGATATTTATACAAATTCTAGCAGTACGTTTACAGACTTAAAAAATGATATAAATGCGAGTGGAGATACTTTTGAATTAACCAAAGATTATAAATTTGATAGTGAAACTGATGAACACTCACCTATTTTCATTGAAAGGGGTAATTTCATCATTAAGGGTAATGGACATATAATTGATGCAAATAACGAAAATGCAATATTTAAAATCACAGCTAACAATGTCACAATAAATAATCTTACATTTATTAACAGTAATGGTCGGGTGCTTGACGTTCAGCCATCTGCTAGTTTAACGACAAATAATATTGTATTTAAAGATAATTATGGTTCATTAGGAATCATATTTGTTTCAGGTGCTGAATATACCAGTAATAATGATCAATTCATTAATCTTGTAGCTGATAACTATGGACCAATTCTCTTCCAGATGTCTTCTCTGATTTTGAATAATGCCAAAATAATAAGTAATGAGCAATTAGATAATGCTTTCATTTTTTCTTATGGTAATAATAGAATATTCATCATTAACAATACCTTTTCAAATATCACTTCAAAATATAATCCTGTTTTGAGAGGAGCTGGCTTTGATGAGATTTCCATATTAAATTCCAAATTCGTCAATTTGTATGCGGAATTGAGTGGAGGAGCAATTGGTCTTAAAAACACCGTGTCCCTGACAATTGACAATTGCACATTTAACAACATATCCTCTCAAAAAAATGGTGGGGTTATATTTAATGATGTAACTGGAAATTCTGAAGGATTTGAAGGTAACTTCACAATAACCAATTCAAATTTCAGCGAATGTTATTCTGAGTTTGGAGGATGTGTTCTTCAGTTAGGTGGAGTTCTTAAAATTAACAACACTAATTTTAATGATAATTATGCTTTATTTGATGGTGGAGCTATTTATACTTCATATTCAGTAGTTTCCGTTGAAAACTCAACATTTACCTCAAATAATGCATTATATGATGGAGAAAGAGGTTCATTCGGTGGTGCTATCTATGTTGATAAGGGTATTTTAGAAATTGAAGAAAGTGAATTCATCAATAATTCCGCTCAGGCTGGAGGTGCAATATCCACATATGACAGTTCTATGGATGTAACAAATTCAAACTTCGATAATAATGGAGAAGCAATTTTCTCAACATTTGATGATGAAGTAAATCTTATAGATAATAATTTCAACAATGACACATATTCACTTAACAATACCAATTATGCATATGTCTTAAGTCTATCCGGATTGGAGATTAAAATAATAAACAATACTATTAATGTTGCAGGATTGCCGTCAAGATTTGATTTGCGTGATTGGGGTTGGGTAACTTCTGTTAAAAATCAGGGAAATAAAGGATCTTGTTGGACATTCGGACTTTGTGGTGCTGTTGAATCTGCATTACTGAAATCTACTGGAATTTACATGGACTTTTCAGAAAATAATGTTGAAAATAGTGCAATAGCTTACTCAATTTATGGAAATCCTTCTCATTTTGAGGAAGCAACCCAATATACTGCTGTTGGATATGCTGTAAGTTGGTTCGGTATGCTTCCAATTGAAAACGATGAATATGACCAGTATGGAAAGATATCTCCATTAATCTATTCAAATCAAAGTGTCCACATACAGGATGTCATATTTGTCATGCCCCGCATTAATTTCACGGATAATAATAACATAAAGGATGCTTTAATTAAATATGGTGCATTAATGGTACTTTATCTGGGAGACAGTGGTAGTGAATCATTCTACAATCCAGAAACATATGGTCAGTACTGTTATGATGAAAATGCCATGCCAAACCATGCTGTAACTTTAGTTGGATGGGATGATAATTACTCTAAAGAAAACTTCTTGGTGGAAGCACCGGAAAACGGCGCATGGATTATCAAAAACAGCTGGGGTGAAAGCTTTGGAGATAACGGATATTGCTATGTGTCCTATTATGATACTACTTTTACAACAATAAGTCCGGCTATAGGTTTTATTCTTAATAATACGATTCCGTATAATAATAATTATCAATATGATATCGGAGGATTATCTAACACTGTAGATCAGGAAAATATTTCCTATAAAAATATTTATGAAGCTTATGAGGATGATTTGATTGCAGCAGTCGGAACATACTTTTTTGTTGAAGACAGAAGTTATTCTTTAAATGTTAGTGTTAATGGCGAATTAAAACACACTCAAAGTGGAGAAGCTCCATTAATGGGTTTCAACACTATAAAGTTAACTAATTATATTCCAATTAAAGAAGGAGATATTTTTGAAGTGGAAATTACTGCAAATTCACTTCCGTATTTATCACAGACCAGACAACATTTCATGGAAGGTGTTTCATTTAGCAATGCGAAAGGTTACTGGGAGGATATGGCTTCTAACGAATCAGTAGCTTGTTTAAAAGTTTATACTCTTCCAAATCCAATAATTACTCAGGATTTAGTTAAATATTACAGGAATGCTTCTCAATTTGTTGCAGATGTTGGTGTAGCTAATGCCACTGTTCTTTTTGAAATTAATGGTGTTAATTATACAAGAACTAGTAATGAAAATGGCTCTGCTAAAATCGCCATTAATCTATATCCCGGTGTTTATTCCATAAAAACTCATTATGATGGCGTCACTGTTGTTAATAACATTACTGTTCTTTCAACTTTGTATGGACAAAATCTTGTTAAATATTTCCAAAACGCTTCACAGTTCTATATCGGCCTGGTTGATGGGGAAGGCAGTCCATTAACCGGAATGAATGTTACTATGAATATCAATGGAGTATTTTACAACAGAACCACAAATGAAAACGGAACAGCCAAATTGAATATTAATTTATCTCCTGGTGAATATATTTTAACGGCTATTGATCCATTAACAGGTCTTATGATGTCATATAACATTACTGTTTTGCCAGTTCTATCTGCAGAAAATATGAACATGACTTATCTGGACGGAAGCAAATTCACTGCAAAGATACTTGATGGTGAAGGTAATCCATTAGCTAATGTAACTATAACATTCAATATTAATGGGGTATTCTATAACAGAACCACGAACTCCTCAGGTTTTGCAAGTCTAAATATTAGATTAATTCCTGGTGAGTATATTATCACTTCAATGTATGGTAATGCAGTTATTGCAAATACAATAACCATAACGGCAAAAGATTAAAAAATTAACTTTTTTTAATCTTCTATTATTTTTTCAACTTCATATTCTTCTATTTTTCTTATTATTATTTTTTCAAGATATTCTGATTCCTCACCTATTTTAGCATCAATTAATACTTTGTCCGCCTGAGGTTCCAGAAAAAATGTTAGGATATCTCCTCTGAATTCATCATATTCCTTTTGGACTTTTTCATCTTTAATTCTCAGTTCCGGAAGTTCATTGGTCCATATGTCGCTTCCAGGTGAGAATTTTTTATCGACAATCCTGTTTTCTAGAATCTGCGCATCCAGCATCATTTCAAAATTCCTGTTAACTATTATCCAAACACATCTGTTCATAATTAATAGTATTTATATTAAGTAAGTTAAATATTGATGTATGTCTCGTATTAAAACTATCAAAATGCTTGGGATAATATTGGCTGTTATGTTAATAGTTATAGGAATCCTTCCGGTTATTCGTGGGGATGAATTAACTAACGATACTCTCGCCACATCAATTATTCTTATTCTTCTGGGTATTGCATACATTATAATTACTAATAAGCCTGAATGGACAAAGGCAGTATTTTTCTTTGAAGGCATTGTCATTGGTGTTGCAGGGTATATGATTCTTGAAGTTCCGTATAATTTTGGCTTCCTTATAATCGGCCTTATCATTATTGTAATAGCTATTTTAGCTTATTTAATGAAATTGCCCCCTAGTATTCTTAAATTTTTCTATAGGTAAACTTTTTTTCCTTTATTTTTTTAAATTCTTTTTTTAAGTATTGTTATTTATAAAAATATTATTTCTTTGTTATTTTTTTTTAGTTTAAGTCATGATTTGATTTATTTTTTATCAAATTATAGTAAAAGATATATATTAAGCAAAATAAACATTAATATACCATGGTGATGATTTATGGCAGAGATTTTAGATGCAATCACAATGATTAAAAAAGCTGAATCAGATGCTGAACAACTTATCGTGGATTCTGAATCACAATCAAATGATTTAATCAATGAATCCAGAGTTAAAGCTGAAGAAATTATTTCCGCAGCTAAGCAATCAGCAGAAGAAGAAGCGAAAAAAACTGTTTTTGATGCAGAAGATAAAGCTAAAGAAGAAGCTCAATCTATCACTGCTAGCGCTGAAAATGATGTTAAAGCATTGAAAGATAAGGCTATGGCAAATGTAGACGAAGCTGCTTCAATTATTGTCAAAAATATTTTGTAGTGTGAGATTATATGTTCAAGACAGCTAGAATGCGAAAAATTAGAATAGTTACACTTGATAAGTATGTAGCTCCTACTGTGGATGCTCTCCACGAACAAGGGCTAGTGCAAATCAGTGATATTTCTGATAGCGTTCAGCAAGATCCTGAATTAGCGGAATTGGTAACTCCTGCGAAATCTACCCAGTACACCGGTAAATTATCTTCACTCTTAATGAAAACTAACGGTATATCTGAACTTTTAGGAAATTCTTTATCAGAAGGCCATGGGATTAAAGACTTAATTAAGTCTTTTGTTAGTCCAGATTTACCTGTTCAAAAGGATGTTGAAGATTTGGATACTGAAGCTTTCATTGCTAAAGCTGAAGAGACTTTGTCTCAGGTAGAAAGTAAGACTCATGTCATTGAAGGAAAACTAGCCGCTCTCGACTCAGAAACAAGTGAATTAAAGTCTAATAAAAGTTTAGCTAGACACTTATCTAATTTTGACATGGATTTAGCTCTTTTAAAAGATTCTAAATACACTTCTACTACTGTTGGAAGGATTAATGTTGAATCTGCTTCAGAAATCAAAACTAAATTAAGTAACTTGACTGATGAATTAGATATGTATACAGTCCCTAGCGATGATAAAGAATATGTTAACATCGTTGTGGTGACTTTAAAAGAATTTAGTGATGATGTTTACGCAACACTTCGTAAATTCGACTTTGAGAAAATTGAAATAGGAAACGTTGAAGGAACTCCTCAACAGATTATTTCAAATGCTGATTCCAGATTAAAAGCCATTGAATCAGAACGTGCAACTGTTAAATCAGAATTAAGAGTTGTCGCTGAGCAATGGGATGATGATATATTAGCACTCAAAGAGCAAATAGAAAATGAAAAAGAAAAGAACGAGATTCTTTCTGCATTTGTTCAAACTAAAGATGCTTACATGCTTGAAGCATGGGTACCTGTTAAAGATACCGAAAAAGTTGAACAATTAGTAGAAAAAAGTTCTGAAGGTCACTGTGCCTTTGAATTAATTGAAGTAGAAGGAACAGATGACGAAGATGTACCTATTTTACAACAAAATGGATGGTATGCAAAACCTTTCGAATACCTTGTTGATATGTACTCTCCAGTACGTTACAATGAAATCGATCCAACTATATTTGTTGCAATAATGTTCCCAATTTTCTTTGGTTTCTGTTTAACTGATGCAGTTTATGGTTTAATCGTATCATTAATCGGTGTTGTATTATTAAAAGGTTTAGGTAAAATTAAAGAATCTATGCATTCATTTGGATGGATTTTGATTTGGTCCGGTCTGTGGGCTGTTATCCTAGGTCTTATAACAAATGGTTTTATTGGAGATTCCCCGGAAAGAATAATGGGATTCCGTTTTCCTACCGTATTCGCTCCTGTTGAAGCATTTGTACACCCGGATACTATTTTGATAATAGCTATCGCTGTTGGTCTTATTTACACTAACATTGGTTTCATCTTAGGTGCAATTAACAACTTAAGATACGGAAATGTCAAAGAAGCTATCGGTTCTCAAATTTGTTGGTTTGTATTTGAAGCTGGTATTATCTTACTTGCATTAGGATTCATGATGCCTGCAATAGGTATGATA
>NZ_JAZUMY010000061.1:0-7531 GCF_045603845.1 Methanobrevibacter sp. | reverse complement strand
TGCACATCCTGGAGTGGGCAGTATTATAAACAGTGTTTTTGACACGCCGTCATAAGTTAAATCATCGTTATACCAGCTTGCTCCAACTTGTTCTGGAGTTTTAGGATCTTTTCTTTCGAAAGCCCGTTTTCTAATATCTTTGCATAAATTTTCAATTTCCATTATAATATATTATTGTAATATGCTATAATTAAAAATTTTCATTGAAAATAAGTTGGTTAATAAGTTGTGTATAATGCTTTAAAAAAATAAAAAAAAGAAAGAGTAAGCAAGTTTAGAAACTTGCAATTACGTCTCCTAATAATTTAATGGATTCTTCTACGTTTTTACCAACAGGAGAACCTGCTACGTATTGAGTTACACCCATTTCAGCTAAGCCTTCAATTTTTGGATTGTACTCATCTGGTGTACCACATACTGAGAATGCGTCTAATGCTTCGTCAGTTACAGCACCGATAGCTCCACCGAAGTCACCTTTAGCTAAGAATTCACCCATTTGGGTGTTGAATCCTTCAGGTAATCCGTGTCTTTCGATAACTGGAGGTGGTGAACCTGCTGCGATAAATGCAACTACGATTTTAGCTGCGTTTTTAGCTGCGTCAGAGTCTGCACCGATGGAAGTTGCAGTGTATGCACCTACATCGAATTCTTTGTCTCCACCAGCTGCTTAAGTCGGATCGTAGCCATGTCGTTCTGTGAGCCAAGGAGTTGTAGCTAAGTGTTGTCTTCCTAAGACCGCTTGGCCTCCGACTTCTATCGGTGCTGTAACTGACGAAGCATTAGACGCATTCTCAGTATGTGGTACTCCTGATGAGTTCATTCCAAAAATTGAAGGCTTAGCTGAAATGGGTGTAACTCAATACGTAGCAGGTTCCCCTGTTGGTAAAAACGTAGAAGAATCCATTAAATTATTAGGAGACGTAATTGCAAGTTTCTAAACTTGCTTACTCTTTCTTTTTTATTTTTTTAAAACACGTATACACAACTTAATAACAAAACTGTTTTTTAACAATAATTTTTAATTATAGCATATTACAATAATATATTATAATGGAAATTGAAAATTTATGCAAAGATATTAGAAAAAGGGCTTTCGAAAGAAAAGATCCGAAAACTCCAGAACAAGTTGGAGCAAGCTGGTATAACGATGATTTAACTTATGACGGCGTGTCAAAAACACTGTTTATAATACTGCCCACTCCAGGATGTGCATGGGCATTAGGGGACAGCGGCGGATGTACAATGTGCAGTTATGTTTCAGACTGTACACTAGAACCTATCGACAGTGATACAATAATCAGAATATTTAATGACCATCTATCCCGTTTTGATATTGAAAGTGAAGACAGGATAGCCGTTAAACTATTCGCATCAGGCAGTTTTTTAAATCCATATGAACTTCCAACTGATGCCCGTGATGAAATCCTAACAACATTAGCCAATATGGATAACGTGGCCGAAATTATCGTAGAGTCAAGACCGGAATATGTTAAAGAGGAATATCTGGATGATATTTTCAGGATTATCGGCGACAGATTATTTGAAGTGAGTATCGGTCTTGAAACATCCAATGACAATACCCGTTTAAATAAAATCAATAAGGGATTTACATTAAGTGATTTTGAAGATGCAGTGAAAACCATGCAAAAGCTGAGAGATGAAAAAGGCTACAATCTCAAATCCAAAGCATATGTTTTTGTAAAGCCTATTCTTGTCAGTGAAAGTGAAGCAATAGCAGAAGCAATTGAAACTGCACGACATTGTGAATCTATCGGTGTAGACAGATTATCATTCTGCCCTGCAACAATACATGGCGGAACGGTCATCGAACGATTCTGGAGAAAAGGGGCATATCAGCCACCATGGATTTGGAGCTGTATTGAAATCATTAATACAGTCAGAAGCGAAATCAGCATACCTGCTCTTCTTGACACCTCAGGATTCGGTTCAAGGCGTGGTCCATACAACTGTAAAAAATGCAATAAAGATTTAAAACATAAGATTATAGACTGCAATTTAACTCAAAGCATTGTAGAGCACGACTGTGAATGTAAAGACGAATGGTTAGCTGAAGTCAAAAATGCCAATATGAACCAATCAAAAGTTAAAATCAAACACATACCATTATATTGAAATAATAATAACTCAATAATTATTAAGTGGAGGAATTAAATGAAAAATAAAATTGTTAGTTTGCTGGCTATTATTCTGGGAATAATGATTATTTCCTTTCCTATTCTTGGAGTTATAACAACTAGCGCAATACTTGGATTATCCGTTTTATTCATATCAATATATGCATTAATAACAGGTATTGCAATAATAGATTACAATACTCCAGGATCAGTGCTTGATATTGCTTTAGGAGTTATTCTTCTTATAATCAGTATCGGATTAATATTTAACCCGGCATTATTTGGCTTTTTAGCTGAAATAACCTTGTATCTTGCAGGTATAATATTGATTATTGCTGGTGTTGTTTCATTAGTAAATAACCGTAATTCAAAATATGGATTTTATATTGGAATTGCTGGAATCATATTGGGTGTATGTTATATTATTATTGGAACTTATATTGCAAACCCAATTATCTTAGGTACATTAATTGGAATATGGTTAGTAATAAGCGGAGTAATGAGATCATTAAATTAATCTCCTAATTTCTTTTTTTGGTGTTTATCTTGATATGTATAAGTGCAGATTTCGATCCTGTCCATAAAGGACATGAGAAGTTAATCAGTGAAGCTCGTAAAATCGCAGACAACGAATCTAAAAAGCTTGTTGTATATTTAAATAAAGGATTTAGTGCAAATCATGCTCCATTTTTTGTGGATTTTGATGCGAGAAGTGAAATGGCTCTGGCATTGGGTGCTGATGAAGTCAGATCTTTTGAAGGCCTGCATCATAGACTGGTTTTATCATATAGCGTTCCGATAAGACTTCAGCAAATGATTGATGATGGTGCCAGTGACTATATTACCTCAGCAAGCATTTCTTTAGATGAAATAGCTAAAAAAGCTCAAAAATTTATCGATGAAGGCAATTTTGTTGGAATGCCCAAAAACTACACAAACAGGAATGAAATCAGATGGTATGCATTAAACGAATTTTTAGGTTCAAAATTAAAATTCCATATTGTAAAAGAGCTTAACAAAGATAAATATTCCGGACGACTGATAAGACAATCAATTATTGACAACGATTATACAATAACATCCGAAATAAAAAAATTGCTTCCAAAATCAACTGTTGAGATACTTGAAAGAGAAATAGATAATAACAATATTGATTTGGGCCGCAACTGGACAGATATTTACAAAAGAATGAATACATACTCAAGGGGAAACCTATCCAAAATAGCTTATCTGAATGGTGAGACAATAAATCAGATAATTAAAAAGAGAGTCTATTCAAATCCAGAATCCGTATGGGCGGCATTTAGAAGGTCCGATTACGGTCCTGTTATGACACGCCTTGCAATCAGTTCAATAGAGATGGATGTTACAAAACAGGAAGTTATGGATTTGATGAGAAGTTATGAATCCAAAGGAGTTATCCCTGAAATGCAAAAAGTGTCAAAAGTAATTGAAAGGGCATGGTATGTTGCAGGCAAAACCAATGAAGGGATGAGCGCCCGTGAAGCCAACAATAATTTCAGACAGGGAAATGTTGATGTTTCGGATGCCCCTTTATCCATTGATGCCGGACTGAATCTTACTCGTTTTGAAACTAAAATCATGAAAGAAGGATTGAATGCTGATTTATATGTTGATAAAAACAATAAGATATCAGTTCAACTTAAAAGTGAAGGTAAAAAAATCAAAACGAATTTAAGATTGCCTGCCCGTGAAGTTACCTATTTAAGATATATTTTGGATTCCCATTTTATTCCTGTTAGCGGAAAGACTAAAAAGGATAAAAAAGGATTCAAAATCAATGTTAAAATTGCTTAAGTTTATTCAAAGCTGTTTTAACCATTTCTAATTCATCACTATCATAATATTGTAAGATTTCTTCAAGCTCTTCTGATTTTCTTTTAGATGATTTTAATGTATTGTTTATTCTGGACAACGCTTTTTGCTTAAAATCATCCCCTTCAGTTAATGATAAGACCTCAAAGAATTCATCTTCCAGACCTGAGCTTTTAGCCAGATTATAGCTTTCAATCAGCAATACGCTAAGTGATTTTGTATATGTGCTTCTAAGCATTTTCAAGTTTGAAGCATCTCCAATCCTATCCGAAATTATTTTTACGTTTAAAAATTCATTTAAAAAAAGTAATTTGTCAGCATTCTCACCTGACAGATATAATACAGGATTATCCGAATCGATTTTTCCGATGATTGCACCATCAACAAAGTTATTGACCAGAGCATTTATTTCATCAGTTGTTTTCGGAGATATGTTGTTTAAATCCAGATAAATGGCATCTGTATTACCATATTTTTTTGCCACATCAACAGCCTGTGCAGGAGAATTTGCCGAAATTATAATATCTGCATTTTCAATGGCTTGATTGAATGATTCAACAACTTCAACATTTGATTGACTGATTAATTCAATAGTATTTTTTGACCTGTCCTGCGTGGACGTGATGAATTTAACATTAGGGGATTGAATCAGTTTTACCATGTTGTATGAAACCTTTCCAAATCCAATTAAAGCAATATTCATAAAATCACATTATTTATTCAAAAGCAGCATGTCATGCAAGTTTACACCAATATCTCTGGAAATTGTACCGCATTTGGCACAAAGCAAAAAGTAAATATCTTTATTGGATAAGTCTATCTCAGTCAGTCCTTCATAATTTCCCATTCCCTTAGAGATTATGAATTCATGACGGTTGAAGATTTCCCTGAATTCATCTGAAATTTCACTGTCAACATAACCTACAGTGCCCGCACCGATTTCTACAATTTCCCCATATTCATCCAGGCCTGCGGCAATTGCATCTTCCATGCATGCATCGTTTAATATAGGAAAAGATTTGACTGCTATGGTAATATTGATTCCATATTCTTTAATCTTAGACAACAAAAGCTTATCAAAAACTATTTCTCCCGTGTTATCCACCAGATATAACACTTCATCATGTTTATTCAGTGAATTTTCAAAGTTTTCTATATCCTTAATTGTCAAATCTTTCTGAAGGGAATCTTTAATGAATGATTCTATATCATCATCCAAAGTAAAAGCACCGAAATCCAGAATATTGCCGACAATAGCTATTTTAACACGATTCTCCAGTGAATCGTCATCATCCAAAATCTTTTGAGCAGTTGGCAGATATTTTAGTGCGATTTCATTGCCCAATTTCTTTTCATTGATATAGGGATCATAACATCCTGTTTTTTCTTTTATAAGATTGTGAATATAGGAACCTATTTTATTTGAGTTAGTTCCCTTTTTGAAAGTTTGGGAAAGAAATTTGAAAACATCATTCATTATTTCCATTTTCAAATCATCATCATCCGTTGCTAAATCCATAGCTTCACGGGTTTGCCTTAAAAAGCATGCGCCGCATTCGTAACTGATTTTCAACTAACCACCATATATAATTTGAATCAATTGTATTTCATCGCCGTCTTCTATAACTGTATCATCTATTGCCAGCTCGCCATTTTGTTTTGATACAACTGTTTGGGCAGATAAACCCATTTCTAAAATCAAATCCTTAATGGTATAATTGGAGTTGGGGATTTCTTTTTGCTCTGATTTATCTTTATATTTCAATGTAAATGTCATTCAATCACCAGTTAATTCCTCTATAAATGAACAGGCTTTACATAACCTATTGGCTGCAGGTTCACCGCATTTTTCACATCTTCCATGAGAATAGTCTTTTTTAAAGTCGTCTTTAAGTGCATTTTTAATTTTGTCATAACCCCTTAGAGTTGAATATTTGATAGTCGGGTGTGACTCGCTTAATTGGTTGATGACTTCAGAAACTTCACCTCTGAAAGACTGCTGTGCATAGGGACAGCCTGCAAAGTGAACTTCCAGTTCTTTGGCAACAACATACAATCCTATTTCACGTTCAGGAATTTCTCTCAATGGCTTGATTTTAACAGTGAATTCTTCAGCCTCAGATTCCGTTTTTGCACCTAGTTTTGTGAGATTATCAGTATTGCCTTCAAGATAATTCATCATTATTGCCTGAACCTCATCATCCAAGTTATGTCCCGTGGCAATTTTAGTGGCGCCCATCTCACGAGCGGTCTTATTAATTATTGTTCTTCTAAAGACTCCGCAATATGAGCAGGACCCTTTATGATTGGGCTTTTCCATTATCTCATCCAAAGTAATTCCATAGGAATCCTTCAGTGAAACGATTTTATGTTCTATACCCAATCTTTCAGCATGGCGAATAGCTATATCAACACCATCCTGGCGATAGTTATCTATTCCCTCATCAACGGTCACTGCACATAAATCAATAACATTCATTTCACGAAAAGAGTTTAAGATTTCCAAAGTAGTTACACTATCCTTTCCTCCTGAAAGTGCAACTAAAACTTTATCTCCTTTATCCAATAACTTTTCTTTTCTAACGGTTTTAATAACTTTCTTTTCAATAGACTCTATAAAACAGTCTTTACATAAATACTGACCGGACTGTTCCTTTTTAATAATAACATTAGGATTACCGCATTTGGTACAATCCATACTCTCACCTACATCTGCTCTACAAACTGAGCTAATTGATTAAGTGTATTAACTTCAAAAACCTGTGCTCCTGCATCCTCATAAAGGGAAACACAGCTGTCCACAATATCCCATTTCATCCTATCCTCAGGGTTTAAAATAACAACTTTTTTGGAATCGCGAACCATTTCCTCAACCAGATGAACGCTTGCCGGAATTCCGTTTTGTTTAGGCCCGGCCCAGTCCCTGCAATCAGACAATATGATTACATAAGATTTATTGCTGAGATTCGCTTTTTCCCTGAACGCTTTAAAGGCAGAATACATGTCAGAGGTTCCATGAACCATCATGTTCTTTACCCTTAAATCCTTAACTTTTACAAATGAATCAATCAGATATTCCTCTTTTAAAGCATCTGTCGTTTCAATAACCTTATTGTCAAACTCGAATGTTCTTGAATGCTTAAAAGCAGTCTGCGCTGAAAACATCAGCATGAAAAACCAGCTACTGATCCATTCGCATGAACCGCTGATATCATTTAAAAACAGATGCTCATTCTTATGAGGCCTTGGTTTAGCCTTGACCAATTCCATTGGAACACCGCCATACTTCAAATTTGCGCGTATGGTTTTTCTCATGTCAATTTTATTTGAAGATGTCCTTACTTTACGTCTTGAACGCTTATTGGCTATTCTTCTACCTAACCTTTGACATATTTCAAGCATTCTTGGGTCGAATCTGTTAAGTTTGGTCAAGTCCTTGTTCATCAGTTCCCCATCACGTTCAAGTTCCTTAACTTCATCGAGCAAAGGCTGGCCTGAAAGCATCTTCAATTTTTCATTGCTCATCCTTGCTTCATGAACCTTTTTATATGTATTGTTCT
>NZ_JAZUMY010000060.1:0-27477 GCF_045603845.1 Methanobrevibacter sp. | reverse complement strand
CCAAGACTTACTATATGATATGGTCTCATAACAAATTTCAAAATAATCACCTCATAATAATCCAAGCACAATAGCCAGTATTCCAAGCAATGTTGCTCCAAGTATCGTTGGCAGGAGCTGCCTATTAGTGAATACAGGAGTGAATGCTGAAAATATTCCCATCATCAATACAAACACCAAAACAACGACAATGTTAATCAATATTGTTGGAGAAAATACTGTCGGCGGAATTCCAATGAAAAGCACTGAGAATAAAACGCCTAAGGTTAACATCAGAAATCCTCTTGTAACAAAAACAATTGACCTGTATTTTGATGCATATTCCATATATGGCCCTTCAATAACATCACATTTAGCTTTTATGATTGAAAACGGATATTCATTCAATACAATCATATAACCGATGAAAAATACGATAGCCGCAACTCCACCGGCAACAGTGAACAGGAATGGTCCGTGAGCCTGCTGATATGCAACGATATCCTGAAGGAAAATGCTTCTGGCCTGTGTTACAGGAGCAAACAATGCCAAATACAATGGGAATGAACCGTAAGTAATCATTCTTAAGGATCTTCTGGCACTAATATCTTCAATGAATGAACGGGTCGTATTCAAATGTGCTGCGCCTTTTACCCTGTCAGGGAAAGGCATCCTAACAGACATTATTGATTTGGATAAAGAACCCATCAACACATAACAGATTTCTTCAACTTTCAAAAGACCAACAATCGCAACCAAACTCGCAAGAGCAGGAATCGCATATGCATAAGGAGTTAAAGCAATGAATATGAACAATACAACCAAAAAACATATTACAGGCAATGCCTTATACAATCCAGGCACCGGAGAAGATGGCTTTATATTTTCCTTGAATAGAAACTTGATTGGAGCCATGATTCCAGGACTTGTTACCGGAGGCCCTATTCTTTGCTGAATTCTTGCGTGAACATATTTTCTTTCAATTCCCGGCAATAACGTGGAAATTATAAAACAGACGATAACCGTTACTATTACTGCTAAAATTGAATTTATTGTAATAAAGTTTATTTCAAACATGATTCTATCTCCTTATAATTTCAATTGCCCTGTCGGTACATGTGAAACATGGGTCACACTGTACAATACACAGCTGTGCATCAGTAATATGGTCCCCGATACATGCATATTGCATTGCACCAATATTTGCCATTGACGGAGTCCTTATTACACAATGTCTTACTCTTCCGCTTTCCAATGCATATGAATGATAAAGGGTTCCTCTTGGAACTTCAATATAACTTTCAATGAAATCCGTGTCAAACATTTCCCAGTCCCTGTTAACCACTTTTCCTTCAGGGATATTAGCAATAGCCTGACGAATAATTTTAATAGCTTCAAAAGATTCCAAAACCCTCATTAAAAAGTTTGATTTTACATCACCGTCAGGCTGTGTAACGACATTGAAGTCAAAGTCATCATATTCGAACATTGTAGTTCTCAAATCCCTTGCAACGCCTGTTGCCCTTAAAGACGGTCCTGTAACAGCCAATCTGATGGCCTGTTCGGCAGGCAATACTCCCACATTAGTAATTCTTGATATTAATATTGAATCTGCCAGAAATCTTTGAGCAAAATCTGTTAATCCTTCTTCGATTTTATCCAAATCATCCTTAAGCCTTTGCAGTTTAGCTTCATCCAAATCACATCTTGGCCTTACTCCACCGAGCACGGAACAGCCATACTGAACCCTGTTTCCTCCAATCATTGCAAGAAGTTCCATGACAATTTCCCTCAAGTAGAATACTCTCATTGAAAATGTTTCATGAGCTACAGTTTCACAGCCGTGTGCCAAATAAAGGAAATGTGAATGCAAACGTGCAAGTTCACTCATGATTACACGAATATAACGGGCCCTTTCAGGTATTTCGATACCGAGACCTATTTCTGCGGTTCTGCATGATTTCCATATATGTGCGTTTGAGCAAATTCCGCAAATCTTCTCAGTTAATGAATTTGCTTTTTCAACTGGCAATCCTTCCATAATACGTTCAATTCCCCTATGGTTAACACCAATTGTTATTTCAGCTTCTTGAACGATTTCGTCCTCAACGAAAAGCCTTACTCTATAAGGTTCCAATGCAGCAGGGTGAACCGTACCCATTGGAATTTCTGTTTCGATAATATTACTTCTTGGTACTTTTTCCTCCATTTAATCACCTAATCCGCATCTAATAATGTTGGTAACAATGACACAACTCCGGCTAAAACATCTTGAGGCCTTACTGCACAGCCAGGTATCTTGGCGGCAACAGGTATGATGTTTTCAACCGGCCCTTCTATTTCCTCGGACGGAATATCCCCATGAATGTTTTTATATACTCCACCCATCAGTGCACAACTTCCAGCAGCTACAACCAGTTTAGGATCAGGGATAGCTTCATAAATGGCTTCCAAAGGTTTTCTGTTCAAATGAGTAACCGGTCCCGTTACAACCAATACATCGGCTTCACGAGGATTCCAGGTCAGGAAAACCTTATACTGCTCAGCATCAAATCTCGGAGACAATATTGAATTTACAATTTCAATATCGCAGCCATTACATCCTCCAGTATAAACCAGCATGACATGTATTGCTCTTGCTCTTGAAAAAGATTTAATACTCATTTATTCACCATCCTCTCTATTTTTTAACACAGTTTTATCTGAAAGATAAGTTGCAATTACCTTAAGCTTATCTTCTGAAATCTTGACTGGCTGTTTGATTAATTCATTAACGTTAACTTCCTGATCTCCAACGCAGCTCGGATGAATAGTTCCTTTTTGTCCGTAAAGTGAAAATACCGGACAGAAATCATGACAGTAATAGCAGACTATACACTTCTCAAGATTAATTTCAGGTACTTGACTTTTAACCCAGTCATCAGTTATTTTAACCGGGGATGCAAGATTTTTCATCTCTATAGCATTTGTTGGACAAACATTGGCGCAACCTGCACAACCGATACAGGCAGATTCATCTACCCTGTCATCCACTTCAACAGACAAAGTGGAAATCTGTTTTCTCAATTCCATATCAGTTACTCTGTCTGCAGCGAAAAAGATTCTTTTAAAGTTAGTGAAAGCTCCTTCCAAAGCTACTCTTAGCATACTTCTCATTTAAATACCCTCTATTGAATCTTTAAAGTTTCTCTCGAAGATAAATGCATTGGCAGGACAGCTATTTTTACATGCTCCACAATATTCGCATTTTTCCTCATTTACTATAAACTCACCATTAACTTCATCAATTGCCTCATATGGACAGACTTTATGACATAAACCGCAATGCATACATAATTTTTGGTCGATTAAATTGAATCCGCCGCAAATTTCAGCCTTATACATTGTTGTTCTAGGAATTGCATTGACCGGACAGTGAACGGCACAGTTTTCACATAATATACATTTTTCAAGGTCTACTGAAATCGTGCCTCTGTTTAACGTGATTGCATCTTCCTGACATACTTCACAGCATATTCCGCAGGAAATACAGTCATCAGAAACGCTTCCGTCCCAGCTTGCAACATTATATCCTCTGGCATTGACTACGTCACAGACCTGAACACATTTTCCGCAACTTACACAAAATCCTGCAAGTGCCGGGAGTTCAACCTCATCAAACTCATCATAGATGAACATTTCATCGTCTTCATGCAGTATTTTAACAGGACAGTGGCTGATTGCCACACCGTGAGTTGAATCCACATCTTTAGTCGGGTCATATCTCAATCTGGAATCATCTTTAACAAGTGATCCGTTTTCGCATAAGTCGGAACACAATCCGCAGTTAAGACATGAAACGATATGGCCGTTTGCCTTTTGGTTAATCTTATTTACAACCAATTTGAAATCATCCATTGATATTGCATTATTAGGACATGATTTCATACAATTAAGACAAAGCGTACATGTTGAACTGTTGATAATCTGATTCTTGTTCATAGAGCCGTTTGGACATACGTCACTACACAGCCTGCATTCACTGCATATTCCGTCAGACCTGTCCCGAACAACCTCTATTGCACTGGAAGGACAGTACTGATAACATCTTCCACAGAATATACATTTGTCGAAGTCAGTACCGAAGTATCCTCTGGTAACTTCCTTGACCTTATCCGGCTTTTGAGGAAGGTTATCATATTTAGGAATAAGAATATTCATTGATTCTATGAAATTAATCTGCTTTTCGCGAGTGAATTCGCTTCCGTCGATTCTTGAAGGACAGACTTCACTGCAAACACCGCAGCGTGAACATAATCCGTAAACTATACCGTCTTCAATGTGAATGTTGTTTGTAGGACAGTTGTACATACATATTCCACAGCCGTTACATTTTGCCCTGTCTATGACATATCCTCCATAGCTATTGATGAAAATAGCATCATTAGGACAGTTTTCATAACAAATTCCGCAAGTAAGACAGCTAAAAGCCTTTCCATTAATCAGACGGATTGCTTTTGTAGGACATTGCTTAATACACTCTCCTTTTCCATCACATGTATTAGTTGATAAAAACATTTTAACACCCCTTAGCTACTCCTTGCAAATATGAATTTAGACAACAGAACACCTATTAAAGCTGAAGCAAATGCAGTTGACAATGGGAAATAATCATAAAATGGGAATTCTCCCAGTTGCCATGCCATTATTAATCCGGCTATAATAATAATCACGTATGAGGAAGCCTTAAATGACGTGTCAGTGATATTTCCTGTCCTGATCTGGGATCCGATAATTATACCCAAAATCAATCCGAAGATTACTGGTCCTATAGATATCATTCTCCTTCCTCCTCAACTAATTTCTTAAATCCTGCAAATGCAATTACAATAGCACTTAATCCCACAAATACTTTTAAACCTACAAAAATATTCAGGTAAGGAATAATACCTGCATTTGTAGTGTCAGGATAATGGAATATTGTCTGAATTGATGCCGGAACGATATTGAAAATGTCTGCTCCGACGTTGTAGAGGAAAAATCCTCCTGCAAACAATCCGACCAAACCTAAAACGATATATCCCAATGCTCCTATGGATTCAAATATGTCGATGTAGGTATGTGAAAATTCCAATGGAGAATTGCCCAGTCCGTAAACCAGAATAGACAATATGACACCAGAAGCAATCATTGCCCCACCCTGGAAACCTCCACCAGGAGTTATGTGACCTCCAAGAATAGTCATTATACCCAAACAAATCAATAAGATTGAAATCGGTAAAGATATTAATTTAAGAATCTGACTCATTGTTTACCCCCCAATCTTCCTCTGCCGAATACAAGCAATACTACAAGTCCTGCAGTCAGCAATATGATTGATTCTCCTAATGTATCATATCCTCTGAAATCAAAAATGACTGCAGTCACCATATTCGGCGCTATTTGAGTTCCTAAAGCATTATAAATATTACTTACACCAGGAGTAATCATGCTGCTTAAATGATAAACCGCATCGAGCAGGGTAACTGACACTATTGCAGTCATTACTGCGGCAAATAAATTTCTGACTGTATTAGACAAGGTTACCACCCCAATATAAGAATACAACTATCAGTCCTAAAACAACAATAGCATAGAATAACATTTTTTCCAAAGAATCTTCCTGTTCAATCTTGAACTTAGGAATTAGAGGTATATTGCTGATTAATACAATTGCAAGAATGAAAGTGACCAAACCTGCAAGCAAAAGACTTACATGTCTAAGCAGTAAAGCAGCAATCACTATTGAAACAATGATAAATATTTCTGCAGTAATGCTTCCTGAAACATCCGCATTAGTTACAGGACCTGGAGAGAATAATTCCTTGAATTTTTTTACAACATTAAATATTTGATCGTAAATTCTCACTGTAACATGCCCCCTACATAACTGGAAATTCCGTTAGTTACAATATCCGGGAATAAACCGAATCCAATGATTATAATTAACAGGATTAACATCGCAAATACCATTGCTCTTGGAACATCCTTGTCGACAACTTCCAAATCGTGTGGTTTTGGTCTTAAAAACATAGAGTAGAATGTTTTTACAAATACTACAAAGGTTGCAATACTGACCATAATAGTTAAAATGGACAATTCGGGATAACCACAACTTAAAGAAGCCTGAACAAGCATTAATTTTGACTGGAAACCACTTAATGGAGGTACACCGGCCATGGCCAAACCGCCAATCAGAAGCATAATTCCAACTTTAGGGTGATATGCCAGAAGACCGCCTAACTTACGTGTATCCACTTCATTAGTGGCATTTACAATAGCTCCAAATCCAATGAACAGCAATGCTGTGATAACGATTTCGTTTAAAGCCTGGAACAGACCTGCAGTTATTGCAAACTGAGTTCCAAGACCTATACCCAATCCTATGAAACCTAGCTCTCCGACAGCTAAAAATCCGATCATACGTCTGAAGTCTGTCTGGGTCAAAGCAAGAGATACTCCTAAAATCATTGCAATTACTGAGAACAGCACTATGAGCACTTCAAATATCGGAAGAACTGAGTATATTCTAAACATTATGATTACAATTGAAATCATTGAAATAACCGTAAATGACTGGAGTAAAGCCGCTCCGTGAGGCTCCGCTTTACTGTATATTCCTGATTTGATTGTATGGAACGGAGGTAAACCTGAAGCGTATAACCATCCGAAGAATATTAAAGCCAGTGACAACAGGAATACAGGAGAAGTAACATTCAAAAGGCCTCCACGGACAATGGCTACAATATCTGTTACGTTAACAGTACCTGTCATTGCCAGAAGGAATCCGATTCCCAAAAGCATTATCGGACTTCCGATTGAACCTAAAATCATATATTTCAAGGCCATTTCATAACTGTAATCGATTGATGAAGCAGCCACGATACCCACCTGTGCAAGTGCCAATATTTCAAAGAACACAAACATATGGAAAATATCGTCAGTCAATATCAATGCGGTTACTGAAGCCGTACCCATGAATAACAGGAAGAGATATGGTCCTGAGACCTTTCTGTATTTAGTTAAATAGATAAATACTACTAAAAATGTCAATATTCCTATTACTGCAATGAATATCTGCTGCAGGAAGCTGAATGAATATGTAATCGCCGGGTGATAAACAATGTTTGTGACATTATCCACAATCGGCTGATATCCTCCAAAGTAATGCAAACCATAATTTGATGCCAATGGAATGATCGGCAGACAGATAGCTACAACAAAAGCCAATATCTTGATAACTTTATCGAATTTTGAAAAAGCACTGATAAGCAAAGCCGCCATCATAGGAACAATAACCATCAATGGAATTAATTCATTCATTGTATTCCTCCTGTTTTGATGTGTCAGCCAGCATTACACTGGTGCTTAAAGTACCATACTTTCTGTATAAAACCATCACTAAAGCAAGCATGACTGCCAGTGTGGAAGCTCCAATTACGATACTGGTAAGTACCAGACCGTATGGAAGCGGATATGATGCGTTTGATGCAAACCAGGTCGGATCCATATCAGGCAATAGGATTGGAACTATACCGTCAGCCTTATAACCAATTCCTACAATGAACAAATTGGCTCCCTCTTCTATAAAGCTGATACCGATTATTTTCTTGATAATATTATCTACAAAGATTGCGGCATAAAGACCAATGATAACCAGAGCAATTGATGTAAACAATACTGCCAATTGAGTTTGAGCCATTATGCATCACCCCTTTGAGTCTTTTTAACAGCCAATGCGATAAATACCGGCACGATTGCCGCACCAACAATAGCCTGAGTTAATGCAACATCCGGAGCAAGCAAAATCTGGAACAATACTGCAAGGGCCCCTCCGGAAAATCCGGTCAATATTGCTGCCTTTAATAAATCCTTTTGAATTAGAGCAAGGACTGCACTTACGATAATTATAATCATCAATATTATATCCAACATCTTTTAGTCCTCCTCAACAATATCCAAGGTTGAAATTGTAAAGCGATCATCCGTTTTAAGCTTTTCGGAATTCTCATTTTCCAGTTCCTGAACTTTAGATTTATGTACAATAAACGGATTTGAATCATCTGATTCCTCTTCAACTTCACCTAATTCAGCATTATTAACAACATCCTCACCTTTATAGAATGCATTAGCTATGGCATGAGCTGTAAACGGTGCTATAATGAAGTATATTGCCGCAAGCAAATACTGGCCTAGCCCAATCATCGCTATTACGCAGGCAATATCAAATATACCTACAATATGAATTCTACCATAAACAACATTTTTCATGTCTTTGGAAAGGCTTAAAAGGCCTACAGCAGATACGATTACTAAAAATGCTGCAATTAACAAAAGGGCTGACTGTATATACTCAACAATCATCACTTATCGCCCCCCGCAACAACAGCAAAAGCAACAGTACCTACAAATCCAAAGAATATTAAAGCTAATGATATATCCCTATAAAAAGTGAGATTATACAAGTCTCCGCAAGCAAGCAATGCCATAGCAAAAGCTACAACTACAACGGAACTTCCAAGCAATCCCATTGAAGTGGTTTTGTATGCGCTTGCCCTTAGAGCTGCAATCATCATTATCATGAATGCAATGATTAAAATATATTTTGAAATAATCAATATGTCCATTACTATCCCACTCGATTAATTTAAATAAAAAGAAAAGTTATTTAACAAATCAAATCTACTCTAACATTTTCTTAATATACTTTTCAAAAGGAATTATATCCTCTTTACTTCTTGGAGAAATAGCAGCTACTTTAATAATTTGATTTTCAGAATCTAAATCTACAGATAAAGTTCCTGGAGTTAAAGAAATACTATTTGCTAAAATTGTTTGGGAAACAGGTCTTTTCAATACTGTTTCAACATCTATAACTACAGGATTAATATCTCTTCTCATAATCTTATTAAAAACAACGTCAACGGTTGATTTAATAATTTCATAAATAAGGTCTAAGAAATAAATAATTCCATAACCAATTCTAGTCAAAAACATTAAACAAGCTCCATTTCAATTAAATTTAAAGTCAAAAACTTGACTATATAAACATACATTATTATTTATCATGATTATTTATTATAAATGTATGCTTTTGATAAAAAAAATTTATAACATGGGCAATGAAAAATTGAAAAAATAAATTTAATCATATGAAACTTTCTAAAATTAAATTTAAGAAAGATAGATTTTATAATATCTAATTTAAAAAAGGATTTGATGAAAATGGATGAAAAAATAAATGAAAAAATTATCATGACAAATTGACAAATATGAAAATCCATTAATTCGTTTTAATAAGCACGAATAATAAATATGAACCGTGTTAATGATTTTTACGAAAGATTTATAAACAATTAAAGTAAAAAAATTAAATAATTGAATAAATGAGGTGATTAGATGGTAAATGCTATCCTTGCTGCAATTCTATCCTTTTTCATTCCTGGATTAGGACAAGCTGTTGCAGGAGACATTAAAAAAGGTATTATCTTTTTCGTAGTCGCATTGATTATCGGAGCTATTGCAGGTTTTATCTTTAAACATTGGGTTGTATGGTTAATAAGCTTAGCATATGATATCTATGCAGCATATGATGCATATCAAATGGCTCAATAAGCCATTATTTTTTCTTTTTTTATTTTGAAAAATATTAATAATTACCTAACCAAATCAGACTACCCAAATATTATTTTAATCCATTTAAAACATAATATAATTTTAATTTTCATACAGATATTTTCGCTTATCCCCATCGTTCAACCATTACCTAACCACCCATGGCCAATCATAATCTATCAAATGTCATTATTACATCACCAATATATCCTGTTTTGAGAAATCATATTTAAAAAAAATTACAACATGAAGTCAATATTGATTTAAAGAGGTTATATTGTCTGAAAAGGTAAACATACTAATTTAAATACGATAAATAATAAAATAAGAGCAAACAAAAAGGAAATGATAAAATGACAGATGAATTGATGAAACAAATGATAGATACAATGAAAAATGCAATACCTGAAAAAAAGATAGTCGAATTTTATTTGGGCCTTGAAAACCCTGACATCAAACTTAAGTCAATAGGCAAAAATGAGGAAATTAAATCCAAGTTCAAAAATGAATTTTTTGATGAAATATATGTTGATGAAAATGAAATCATACTCGATTTAAGGATATTTGAAGAGGATCCTTCACAAAAAGAACTTGAAGAAATGTCAGAATACTGGGATGAATTGCAGAAGCATTTCAAAAAAATTGTACAACCATGCTTTGTAATTAGAGGCAAACAATAATTAAAAATTAATATATACCATCACCAACAAATTTAGTCACACCTAAAGGTGATGGAATGGATTTGATAGAAAAACTGGAACCTGTTATTTTAATATTTGCAATAATTATTGGATTAATCCTAAGCAATATCGATTTTTTAGCGGAAAATACTGGAAATCTAATAAACCTGTTCCTTTGCCTGATGTTATACGGATTATTTTTAGAGGTTCCTCTTAAAGACCTGAAGAAAAGCTTCAAAAATATCAAATTCACATCCACAAGCCTCATCATTAATTTCATATGGACACCGCTATTCGGCTATTTATTAGGCGACATATTTTTAAACGGACATATCGATATATTTATCGGGTTTTTCATGCTGATATTGACCCCATGTACTGACTGGTATCTTGTGTTTACTAAAATGGCCAAAGGAGACCTGAATTTAAGTATTTCATTGCTTCCGATAAACCTGATACTGCAGATTGTCCTGCTTCCAATATATTTAATAATATTTTTCTCAAGCAACAATTCCATGAATTACATTGATCTTGGATATTCCCTGCTGATAGTGATTGTAATACCGTTTGCATTAGCGCAGATAACCAAAATTATCCTGAAAAATGACTTGAAAGAAAAGGTGGCAGGATTATTCAGCGATTATCAAATTGTATTTTTAGCATTGGCTGTTTTTTCAATATTCAACAGCAACGGGAATTTACTGTTTGAAAATCTGGATTCTGTTTTGACAATATTCATCCCGCTGATTGCATTTTTCGCAGCAAACATGATTATAGATTTATTATTATCCGAAAAGATTAATTTTACATATAAGGAATATGCAAGCCTTACAATGACCACTCTGGCACGAAATTCGCCGTTAGCACTGGCGATTGCAATAAATTCATTTCCAGGCCATGAGCTGATAGCCATCGCGCTTGTAATCGGGCCTCTGATAGAGCTGCCTGTTTTATATCTCGTTTCAAGATTTGCTTTGATGATTAAAAATTCAGGACTGTTTTTTACATGCAGAATCAACTAATGAAGCTTTCAAACAATGAAAATAGCATCGGAATCCTGCAAATCAATGCTAAAATTATTAAAATAAATATTGCACCTATTGCAAAGTTCTTATAATACTTTTTTGAAGAAAGTGGAGCAAACAGCTTGACGCCTGCAGGAGTCGTTGCATCCAAAACAACATGAGATAACAATCCCAAAAACAATGCAAGAACTATTTGAATGTAAGTTATTTCAAATGCCTGTAAAAACACTACAGAAATGAAAAATAACGGAATGAAAATAGGAAGTAACCTTTTATTTAGGAATAGAAAGCTTAAAAGGGCTATCAGTATTGCAATCAAGTAGTTATTCGGAAGGATAGTTACATTAATTATTAGTTCCCAGCCCCATATCAATATTAAAGAAACAGCAGAAGCCAATATTACAGTTCCAGGGATAGAATGGGTAAAACTTCTGTGTTCGGAAAAATAAAAGGTTACACCGAGAAATACTATTATCAGTCCTATAAAATAAGGCAATTTTAGGATATATAATGATATGAACACCAACAAGCCTAAAATAATCATCTTATAAACATTCTCTTTCCGGAATTTATGATCGAAATCCGGAATGTTTGCACCAATAACGGCCAAAGCAATTATCAGAGGATTAAAAGTAAACATCAATACCAATATTAATGCAAATAGAGAATGACCCTTATAAGAAGACACGTTATCACCTTACTTACAAAAATCCTAAAATGGATTTACATTAATAATTTAAATAAATATAAATATATCTAGTTTATCCGAGCATTTGAACAGTATTGTCAAAATCCAAAATAAGCTAAAAAACTTTTCATCTGCTCTAAAGACTTTTCAAAGCTCCCTTTTCCAATAGAAGCGAATGGAGATAATACTTCACATGTAACAGCAGGAGTTCCTCTCAGATTGCACACGTCTTCAACTGCACCCTTATACTGTGAGCCTGCAATATCATAAGTGATTATTTCACTTCCGACCTCACGGGAGATGTGTTTTGCCACCAAAAAGCTTTCAGGAGACGGATTTTTTGATGAAAAAACCGATTCACATCCTGGATTGCTGTTATATGCGGTTGAGTGAAAATCACCGACAAAATCAATTTTCAGCTCTTCAATGGAGCGAACAATCTGATTGCTTAAGGAATTAGTGATATGTGCCGCTCTATTTAAATCCAGTGAATTGAATGTCCTTTCATTTTTCATTGTGGAATTTGGACTGGCAAAAGGGATAAAATAAATAGTGTTATTTACATCCGCCCCAATCAGCTCATTCATTAAAGTCAGATTGGCCAGCTGCGCAGGCAATTCGTTTCCATGGATTCCAGATAAAATAAGAATACTTTTTCCGCAATCACCGATTTTAAAGATAGGCGTACCGTAAATGCAGGAATATAAAACGAACCTGGAAAAATCTGTCAATTTAATTCTTTCAAAAATATGCTTGTTTTTGGAGATGTATCCTCTTGAGAGAAAAGAAACATAACTCATTTCCACATTTTCAAAATTATCCAGCCTATCGAAATCCATATTTATTAATTAAATCAAAGTCTTATTTAACATTTTTACTTAGGGATGAAATTGAAAAAATATATTAAAAAATTAATTAAACTTGTCAATTATGAGCGTGAAGCCGAAATAGAACTGATGGTTTCTGAAATAGAAAAGATGTCCGGTCAAAAAAGAGAGGAACTTGGAAGAGCCATCAATAAGGTTAAAGGCAAATATCTTGGAAAGGAACTGGGCCTGAACATTGTGCAGTTCGGAAGGCCGGAAATCATAGATACCGAAATCGGCGTAGGAGACATGATTCTGGTAAGTACTGCTAATCCGTTGAGAAGCGACCTGACAGGTACCGTCACTGAAAAAGGGGCAAGATTTGTTAAAGCCGCCTTTGACGGAAGGGTTCCAAAATGGGCCTTGAAAAAAAAGGTACGACTTGACTTGTATGCAAACGACATTACTTTCAGACGAATGGAAGACAATCTGAAGCATTTGAGCCTGAGAGGTAAAAATGCCCTTGAATATTCTCTGAATAAAAGGGATCCCCAGCCAAACAGAGATAATGTTTATATCGACTATATCGACCAGCATCTCAATGAATCACAAAAATTAGCTGTGAAAAACTGTTTAACCACCCAAAACTTCTTCCTGATTCATGGTCCTTTCGGAACGGGTAAAACAAGGACACTGGTT
This sequence comes from Methanobrevibacter sp., assembly GCF_045603845.1. GTDB lineage: Archaea > Methanobacteriota > Methanobacteria > Methanobacteriales > Methanobacteriaceae > Methanocatella. Next base: position 13,967 of record NZ_JAZUMY010000060.1, on the reverse strand, counting down.
GAACTGATATCCCAGGAAGTAAGACAGCACAGGAAAGTCCTCACAACAGCTGAAAGCAATGCTGCAGTTGACAATATTGTCGAAAGGCTTGTTTTAAACAAAAAACTGAAGATAACAAGATTAGGTCATCCGCAAAGAGTGTCTAAAGACAATATCACCTACACTTTAGCATATAAAGTTGAAAAGCACTCCCTAAACGATAAAATCAAAAGAATCCACAAAAAAATCGATAAGCTGATAGAAAAAAGAAGCAGCTTCACAAAACCGACGCCGCAATACAGACGTGGATTCAGCGACCATGACATACTGTATCATGCCTCCAAGGGAAAGGGAGGGCGTGGAATAAGTGCCGAGAAAATGAAGTCCATGGCAAACTGGCTTGATTACAACCTTGAAATCGATGAGCTGCATGATGAAATCAAAAGAGTGGAAAACAAGATGATTAAAGACATTATTGAAAACAGTGACGTAATTCTGTCCACCAATTCATCTGCGGCGCTTGACAGCATAAAAGATACCAAATTCGATGTTGTTATAGTAGATGAAGCATCACAGGCCACTATTCCAAGCGTTCTGATTCCAATAGCCAAGGCCCGAAGATTCATACTTGCGGGAGACCACAAGCAGCTTCCTCCAACAATCATCAGCGATAGAGCCAGTGATTTGCAGGACACGCTGTTTGAATCGCTGATTGAGAAATATCCACACAAGTCACAGCTGCTGAATGTTCAGTACCGCATGAACAAGACGCTGATGGAGTTTCCAAACCATGAATTCTACAACAACAACCTGAAAAGCGATTCCAGCGTCAATGAAATTACACTAAAGGACATTTCGGATGTTGAGGATGATGATGCGATACTCTTTATCGACACATGCGACTTGGAGAAAAATCATGAAAAGCATCTTAAAGATTCAAAATCCATTGTAAATCATATTGAAGCAAGAATTGCCCTCAAAGTTGCCAAGGATTACATCAAATCAGGAATTGATGAAAAAGACATAGGAATAATCAGCCCATATGCGGACCAGGTAAAGTTAATATCCGAAAAGACCGATATTGAAGTCAAGACTGTTGACGGTTTCCAGGGCCGTGAAAAAGAGATCATCATCATTTCAACCGTTAGAAGCAATGAATATGGGCAGATTGGATTTTTAAAGGATTTAAGAAGGCTCAATGTTGCAATAACCCGTGCCAAAAGAAAGCTGATAATAATAGGAAACAGCGAAACCCTTAAATCCAATGCAACCTATGAACGTTTGATTGATTTTGTCGATGCGAAGAACTTGAGGGTCATAATTTAGGTATGCCTAAACTTTATATATGATAAGATTCAAAGTAATTAATAGAGTCCGAAAGGTGAACTCACAAAACACTTTCAAACTCTCCTCTTAATTGGGTGTTAATTTTTCAAAAGCCCATATAACTTTTCAACCTCAATTATAACCCCCGATTAAGAGCCCTCTTCTGTCAATACTTTTTTTGAAATAACCACATATAATAATTATATACTATTAAAAACAAAATTAAATAATGAATTCATTTTTATAAAATTATTTTGGTGATTAAATGGACAAAGTAGTCTTAGCATTCAGTGGAGGATTAGACACCTCCGTATGTGTTAAATTATTAGAAGAAAAGTATGACGTTGAAGTAATAACTGCCTGTGTAGATGTAGGACAAGGCGAAGAAGAAATGGCTAAAGCAGAAAGCATGGCCGCTAAAATTGGAACTGGAAAACACTACACAATTGACGCTAAAGAAGAATTTGCAAACGAATACATTGCAAGAGGAATTAAAGCAAACGCCGAATACGAAGGATATCCTTTAAGTACTGCACTTGCAAGACCATTAATAGCTCAGAAAATCATTGAAGTTGCTGAAAAAGAAGGAGCTACCGCAATTGCACACGGATGTACCGGGAAAGGAAACGACCAATTCAGATTCGAAGCAGTAATCCTTGCAATGTCTGATTTAGATATTATCGCTCCAATCAGAGAATTGAACTTAACCAGAACCGAAGAGCAAGCATATGCTGAAGAAAAAGGCATCAAATTGAATTACGATAAAATCTACAGTATTGATGAAAACATCTGGGGAAGGTCCATTGAAGGAGGAAACCTTGAAGACCCTGCAAACGAACCTCCTGAAGACATCTACGAATGGACAAAATCATGGCAGGACGCTAACGATGAACCTCAAAAAGTTACAATCGAATTCGAAGAAGGTATTCCTGTAGCTATTGACGGTGAAATGATGCCGTTAATCGAATTAATCAGAAAAGCAAATCAAATTGCAGGCGACAATGGTATTGGAAGAGTGGACACCATTGAAAACAGGATGATTGGACTCAAAAGTAGGGAAAACTACGAAGTTCCTGGAGCAAAACTCCTGATTGCAGCTCACCAGGCACTGGAAGAGCTCGTACTTACCACTGACGAATTAAGATTTGCAGAATACATGTCCACATTATATGCGGATTTGGTATACAGAGCACTATGGCAAGAACCATTAAGAGAAGACTTGGATCAGGCTATTGACAACATGCAGCAAAGAGTCAGCGGTGAAGTTACAATGAAACTCTTTAAAGGCTCAATCCAGCCGTTAATAAGAAAATCACCTTTCAGCTTACACAGTATCGAACAGATTACTTTCGAAGATAAGGAAACCGATCAAAGAGAAGTTGAAGGCATGATTAAATACCACGGCCTACAGGCTGCAAATTATCAAAAATTAAACAGATAGCTTCAGAGCTATCTTAAACTCTTTTTTATTATCGCTTCAGTGAAATATTCATTGAAAAACTTTTTATTGAAATCAAACAATCTTTTGAAATCAGAATCTATGATATACATGTCACAATAATCATCATTATCCCTGATACCACGACCATAAGCCTGCATTAATGACATTACAGCCTGATAGAAATACCATGACTGGTCAAGAGATTTTCTATACCTGACCTGTTCATTCAGCTGAGGATAAGGAACCTTAAAAATTATCTGGAATCTGCACAAGTCATCCTTTAAATCAACACCATCCTTTATTGAAGCCCCAATCAAAATGACCTGACCTTTAATATTTCCAAACTCATTTAAAACCTTATTTCTAGATTTACCGCCCACAAACAGCAGATTATAATCTTTCAAATTGTCCATAATCCAAAAAGCCTGTTCATTGCTTGACGTGTGGATAACACCCTTCTGAGTAGGATACTTATCGATTATTTCCTTGATTTTTGATATAGCTCTTTTATTTTTCCATAATGGAACCTTGTTTCGCTTTCCACTCATTGAACCGACAAAATCTACATAAATTGGTCTTTTTGATACCTCAAACGGACTTTTCTCAAAAATATAGTAAGTATTGTCTGGATTGATATTGTTCCACTCGCAGAATTTGTTTTTGCTTCCAAGAGTTCCCGTTAAAAATATGCGGATGTTTCCAAAGCTCAACAGGTTTTGAGTAGCGTCGGAAACTGAATATGGCTTGAATTCAGCTGAAATATCCATTTTATTTTTCATGATGAGTTCATAATCCGGCACGTCAATAATCAAATCACCACTTTCAAGCCCCATTTTAATCGAATTAAATGACTGCAAATCGCTTTCAAGAATCTGCTTTTCCATAAAATCTGTATTTGAATACTTATCAGGATTTTCTTCAAACTCATCCAATGTAACCTGAACATCCTCTTTTCTGTCGAATTTTTTAATCTGTTCGCTGCATTTTTTCATGAGATTCTCACAGACCCCAATCCAATATTCAGGTTTCGCTTTTATATGAGAATATGATTTTTCCCTATTCATCAGCGCTTCAAAAATGTCTACACCAAATTTTGTTGATATGTATTCCCGTTCAAGAGCATGAGAAGACAAAAGCAACATTTTACGCTCCAGATTATGGGCCTCATCCAGAATCAGCAATTGACGAGGTTCCATCATCTGATTGTCAACGCCCACACGGTAAAGGAAATCGTAATTTGTAATGACGTTTTCTGACTGTTTTGCCTTTCTAAAGGCCATCTGATAATCGCAGTCCCTGCATTTTGCCAAATTGTATTCTGCCTTAAGGCAAAAATCACATGTTCCCTGATAATTACATTTGTAGTTTCCTTTTCCTTTTATCTCAACCAGCATATCATCAAAATCATGCAGATACTGCTCCTGAAGCTGCTTCGTCATAGTCAGAATATATGAATCTTCATACATATTTGCAAGGGTCGTTGCGATTGCAGACTTGCCTATGCCGGTTCCCGCTTCCAGAATGATATTTTTATATCCTTCTCCGATTGCAAAATTTATTTTATTGATTAATTGTATTTGAGTGTTTCGTGGCGTATGTTCGGTTAATGACCAATGAATCATCCAATCAAGATTAGAATTATTGTTTGTTTCACTCAATTTAATCCCTACTCACAAGATATTCACAATTATATTTTATTAGAATAGCTATTTAAAAGTTTACCATCAAATAATATAAACATATGAGCAAAATAGAACAACTACAATCAATAATCGATTCATCCGAAAATATTGTATTTTTTGGAGGAGCCGGAGTATCAACTGAAAGCGGAATCCCTGATTTCAGAAGCGCTGACGGAATCTATTCAAAAACACCAGAAGAGCTGGTTTCACACACTTATTATATGGAACATACAAAAGAATTCTTTGAGTTTTACAAGCAAAATCTCATTTTCAAGGATGCTGAACCCAATCCTGCCCATTTTAAGCTGGCCGAACTTGAAAAGAGAGGAAAACTCAAGGCAGTGATAACGCAAAATATCGACGGACTGCATCAAAAGGCAGGTTCTGAAAATGTATTGGAGCTTCATGGAAGCGTTCACAGGAATTTCTGCCAGGTCTGCAACAAAAGCTATGATTTGGATTATATTCTTGAATCAGAAGACATTCCAAGATGCAAATGCGGTGGAATAATAAAACCCAATGTAGTACTTTACGAAGAACCTCTGAACAATGCGGTTTTAAGTTTTGCAGTCGATTACATCTCAAATGCAGATACTCTCATAATTGGTGGAACATCACTTGTAGTTTATCCGGCAGCAGGATTAATAAATTATTTTAATGGAAAAAATCTGGTTTTGATAAATAAAAGTGAAACACCATACGACAATCTGGCAAGCCTTGTTATTAATGATGCGATTGGAGAAACCTTGTCAAAAATAGATTAAAAACATAAATGCCTAATATTGTAGTTAAACTACAATATACCGATAGACATTTATGACATATACTAACCAACTTATAGGCATTAACTAAAAGTTAATTCCTAAAAATTATTTTAAAATTAAATACTCATCTATTATAGATTTAAAACCTACAATAGCACCAAATGAGTATTTTAGTATTTACCCATCTTAGGATTTGTTAACATATCCTATAATAATTAATATAAATTCATAACATATAAAGTTAATCATGAATAAAAAAAGAAATATTATTGACTTAAATCAAAATCAATAGCTTCTGGAATCAAATCAATTCCATTCAAACGATTATCGCACTTATAAACCAGAATTTCCACGCCGTTTTCATATGCCTCATTTAACGTCTGTGAAAATATTGGATCGTTTTCCCAATTTGGAGCGAAGGATTCTCCCAAAGGATGCTGGATTAGGAAAAACACTACTGTCCTGAATCCATCCTTTTTAAGTTTTATCAGTTCTTTCAGGTGTTTTGTTCCCCTTTCTGTCGGCGCATCGGGAAATCTTGCTTCACGTCCAACTACCAGAGTCACACCCTTGACTTCAACAAAGCAGGGCTCTTCGAGAAATGACATTCCGCAACAATCATCAACTTCATTGGCCAAGTATATATCTATCCTTGAATTGCCTATTGTCTTTTCCCTTTGATGGTAATCATAACCGGAAAGCTCTTTTATTTTGCCACTTACGATTGCATCATAGACAATTTCATTAGCTTGCTGAGAGTAAATTGATACCAGATGACCACGGTTCTCGACAAAATGCAGACTGTATTTGGTCTTTCTTTTCGGATTGTCTGAGGGCTTCAGCCAAACAACAGCATCCTCGACCAACAACTCCCTGCAGCGGCCGGTATTCGGCACATGAGCTATCTGAATTTCACCGTCAACTTCCACTTCAGCTATGAATCGGTTCGGCCTTTTTTTGAAAATCCCTTTAACATAATCCATCTTTAATCACGTTTCCAATGTATGAAACCAAATCGCTTGCTGAAAATCCGTTTCCGTTAACTTCATAGGCCTTCTCTCCAGCCAGACCGTTGATGAACACTCCCAGACATGCACTGTCAAATGGACTCAGACCCTGTGAGAGCAGACCAGTGACAATTCCCGCAAGGGCATCGCCTGTTCCGCCAACCGTCATTCCGGCATTTCCTGAAGAGCTGATTCTGAATTTGGAGCCGGATAAAATCAGATCGTTTTTGCCTTTTACAATAACAGTGCCTTTGATACTTTTAGTGATCCTCTGAAAGTCTGTAATATTTTCATCGACTTTTTTAAAGTCATAACTGTCCAAATCAAGCTTCAGATTTGAATTGAAGAACTGGTTGAACTCTGCCAAATGAGGAGTCAGTACAATATTTTCCTTATTTTTAATCAGTGCCAACTCAACCTGCTTTAGACCGTCAGCATCCAATACAATAGGTTTTTTGATTTTTGAAACCAGAATATTGAAGAGTTTTGATGTCTCATCGTTTATGGAAGACCCCGGACCGATGAGCACTGCATCGACCTTATCTGCCAGTTCAAGAATTTCATCCAAATGATTTAATGAAAGATAATCACCTTCCAGGGACTTTACAATCAGGTCCTCCGAAGCAGATTTTACAGGAACTGCAGCGCTTTCGGGAGTTGCAACATAAACAAGATCAACGCCCGTTCCAAAGGCAGCCTTACCCGAAATAGCCGGAGCGCCATGATAGTCTCTGCTTCCACCGACAACAAGCACTGCCCCGTTGTTTCCCTTATGTGATTTATCATCCCGATTTTTAAGCCTTAAGAAGTCACCATAGTTTACGAAGTATTCAGCCTCAAGAGGTATTCCGATGTCTGCCGTTACAAGGCCTCCGACAACTTCCTCCTCAGCATCCCTCACGCCGGTCTTGATTTTATGAAAGCTTATGGTGTAGTCGGGAACGACGGCAACATCATCAACATTTCCCGTTAGCGGATCCATTCCTGAAGGCACGTCTATACTTATCTTGATTCCGTTGGACTCATTTATTACTTCAATGGCCCGTTTGATGTTTTCCTGAAGATTTCCCCTGATTCCTGTTCCTAAAATCCCGTCAACAATTATGAAATCCTCATCCTCATCAAGCCTGAAGTCCCCGATACTCGTCAAATCGTGAATTGTCAGTCTGGACAGTCTTGGTTTCATGTTCATCAAAACCTCCAGATTTGTTTTTGCTTCGGATGAATGGATATTGTCATTCAGCATGTAGATGTCAACGTCATATCCTCTGTTTAATAGGTAGCGTGCGGCCACAAAGGCATCACCGCCGTTTCCTCCGGAACCTGTAAACATCACAACCTTTACCGGCTTTGCGAAAGTGAAAACAGCTATTTTTGCAACTTCCTCACCTAAAGACTTTCCGGCGGCTTCCATTAAACATAATCTTGACAAACCTAAGTATTCACAATTTGCATCAGTTACCATCATATCTATCGGGTCCATTAAATCACCACAAAATTAATTTATACAATTCAAATATAAATAAACATATCTTAAATAAGGAACTGTTTTATGAGAAAAATAACATTTAGAATTTTAACACGATTGCCGACAAGATACGTTACGACAGGAATATTTCTGATTGCGCTGCTTTTTGCCTACGGAATAATAGGTTCCTATTTCATAATGGGTTTGAACCTGATTGATTCCATTTATTATTCTGTTGTTACGATGGCAACAGTTGGTTATGGAGATCTGACTCCAACAACAGGAATTCAAAAGATTTTTGCAACAACACTTGCTTTGGGCGGTGTTGCATTGCTCGCTTATGTATTCAATATTATTTTAACGAGTTTTCAGGAAAGAATGAGCACATATTCAAAAGGAGCTAGGAAAATGAAAGCAATTGAGCAGATGGAAAATTATTATGTTCTTTGCGGTTACGGCAGGGTCGGAAAAGTGGTATTTGAAGAGCTGAACCAGAGAAATCAGAACGTAATCATATTCGAAAAGGACAGTGAAGTGACTGATGATTTAGAGGAAAGCGACAATGTGGTTGTCATAAACAAGGATGTGACAGAAGACGACCTGATAGCTAAAGTGGCAGGTGAAAAGTGCAGAAGCGTCATAATCAGTACCGGAAGTGACGTTACTAACCTATTTATCGTTTTGACCATTAGGGAAAGCAATCCTGACGCATGGATTGTTTCAAGGGCAAGCAAACTGGAGAACATTTCACACCTCCGAAAGGCAGGGGCAGACAAGATTGTGTCTCCGGAAATCATTGGAGGAAAGGACCTTTATCTGGAATCCGCAAAGCCGCATCTTTTAAGGCTGACCGTTCAGCACACAACCGATGAAATTCTTGATGAATTCGAAATCATTTCAAATCACGGATGCACACTGGAAAATATCGACTACCACATTCCGGGAATTGAAACGCCGTTAAGCCGTGAAATAAAAACAATGGATTTAAAAGACGGCAAGAAGTTCCAGAAGTATTTGGATACAAATAAAGATGCGAAAGAAGCTCTTGATAACCTGTACAGCAATGTAAACAATATCCATTCCCATCTGATTTCAGGCCCTGACAGACGCACTTTTGAGAACTTACTCAATAATCTTGAAAAAGAGATTACAATTATCGGTAAAAATTTATCAAACAAAGAGATAATGGAATTAACTAAAAAAAGAAAAGAGTAGAGAGTTAATCTCTCTAGAATAACTCTTGTAAATGGATTTGGTAAGGACCTAAGCTTCCGCCGTAGTTACCAGCACCTATTTCAATAACACCAGGAACTTGGCAAGCAGCTTCAATACCTGCTTTCATAGCGGCTTTAACTGATTCTTCATCTACACCGTCAATAACGATTTCCATGTTTCCGAATACGTTTTCAGGTAATTCAGTGTCAACTTGGTCTTTTAATGTTACACATTCTTTTTCGTTGGTAGATGCGCTCATGAAAGAGTATTTGGAACCGGTTTTTGAACCAGAAGCAACCATACCGCCTGAGAAAGGAGTGATTACACCAGCAACAGCGTGAATAGCATCGACAGCAGCTTCAGCAGCAACGATGGAAGCCATTTGACTGTCAGCCATAATGAAGAAGTTTCCACCAGCTACTCCGTCTTTCCATCCCATTTCGTCTTCAACTAAGAAGTCACCAGACATGATAGGAATAACGTGCATTTTTTTACCGTTTACATCTTTTTCAGTTTCATATCCGTCACCGAAGAATTTGAGTTGTTTTCCGGTTGGGAATGATTCTTCACTTTCAAGAGCATTGAATGCTGCTGCGGTAGGAGCGGTTAAAACACATTGACCGATTCTGTCCATGATTTGTCCGCCTAAAGCTTTTTTGGACATGTGGCAGATCATAATTGCATAACCAGGTCTTCCATCCGGAGATTCGGTTGGAGGAATGTATTGGTCGATACCTGCTTCTGCAGGACATCCGATAACTGAAGTAGCAAATCCGGTAGCTTCAGTAGCTGCAATTTTAGCTAAATGTTTAGTAGCTGCAGTAATAATTAATCTAGATACTTTAATTCCGAAACCTTCAGCAAAGGTATCTTGTATATTTACGCCATTAATTTCCATAATTTCACCAATTATATACATACAAAAAATTAATTTTTTGCTATACTAAAATATCTTAATATAAAATAAAATAAAGTTTTCTATTTATTCATCTTCACTTTCTTCGGGAAGTTCCTTTGAAGATGAACTGAATGATATCTTATCCAAAACTGATGAGCCGTAATATGGCAAAATCAGCATTCCGATAATTGTGGCCATCCAAAATGAAATCAGCCTTTCAATGACCGTAGCGGCAGCCGCAACTGATGATGATATTCCCGCTGCGGAATAGAAAATAATCATTATTCCGTCCACTGCACCGAGACCTCCCGGCAGAAGCGGAATCATACCCACAAGTGAAGCGAGAATAAATACCTCTCCAATGACCACAGGACTTACAGTGGCTCCGAATGCCAGAAAAACAAGATACACCCTTAAAATTTCAAATATCCAAATTATAAAGGACAGCGGGAGTGCATAGTAGAGCACTTTCTTATGGTGAATAACCAGATTCATAGTGTCCTGGAATCCTTTGATTACTTCACGGATTTTTTCTTCAAGTTCCTGGGAATTTTTCTTATAAAATCTCCTGACAAGTCTGATAACCCAATTTGAAACCTTTTCACCGAAACGTGGATTGATGGACATGTAAATCAGTACAATCAAAATTGCAACAATAGCTATTACTGCCAGAACCATGACAACAATCAGTGATAATGAAAAATCAAAGTAAATGGTCATCCCAATGATTGTCAAAACGGCCAGAAGAACAAACGGGAAAGTGTCCAAAGCCCTGTCTGCCACGACAGCTGCAAAAGTCTCCTCCATCGGATAATTTTCTTCACGGGACAATATATATGCCCTTACAGGCTCTCCGCCACCCCTTCCTGAAGGAGTGAGGTTGTTGACTGCAAGACCTACCAGAACCATAGGCAGCAGCTTGAAAGTGCTTACATTAATGTCTGCAATGTCATTGAGTATTTTCCACCTTAATGTGTAGAGATAATAAGTGAATACCTGAACAACTATGGCTACGCCAATCAATGTCAGATCGGCGAACTTTAAGGCATTGATAACCTCATCTATTCCTACAAACCACAGCATCACTGCCAGTATCAAAAGACTTATTGCAAGAAATATTACTGATTTTTTATCCATAGTCCCACCATAGAAAATAGATTACATATTATATTTAACTTAAAAATTTATATATATATTTATTCAAATTTAAATTATTAATAATAACATTAGGGGAATTTATGAGATATATAAACAAAAACGACTTGCTGATTGTTGCCAGAAATTCAGGTATGATTATGATAGGCATCGGAGTATTGTGTCTGGTTCCAATCATCGTCGATTTGATATACTTTGAATTCAACTTTTTGGGATATCTCATACCTGCCCTAATATCAATCGGAATAGGATTCATTTGCGTCAAAGGACTTGACAAATACACCCAACGGAAAATACGTCTGAAACATGGAATGATCATTTCATCAATCGCATGGCTGTGGGCAAGCATCATCTGCGGACTTGTAATGCTTATGGTTACAAATCTGGGTTTTGTGGACGGTGTTTTTGAAAGTATGTCTGCATTAACCGGAAGCGGAATTACCATGTATAGAAACGTGGAAATACTTCCTCAAAGCATTCTCTTTTTCAGGTCCCTCCAGCAGTGGGTCGGAGGATTAGGGGTTGTTGTTATGATTATCGCAATTTTGACACGTCCCGGAACCACATCATCAAAGCTTTACGAATCCGAAGCCCGTAAAGAACGTATCAAACCATCCGTTAGAGCCACACTAAAACAGACCATCAAAATTTATCTGATTTATACTGCATTCGGAATAATCTTATATCTGCTTGCCGGAATGCCCCTTTTCGACTCCGTATGTACAACATTCAGTATCATTTCAACGGGAGGAATGAGCATAAAGAATGCAAATATCGGATTTTACCACAGCGACATCATCTACTTCATTACAATCGTACTGATGATTCTGGGAGCTACAAGCTTTCTGGTACATTACAAAGTTATTAAAACCCGTGGGAAATCCCTGATTCAGGACCTGCAGTTTAAGGTCATGATCAGCCTGATAGCCATTTCAACAGTCATCCTGTATTTCGCGTCAAACATCATACCAATTGAACTTCTCTTTACCGTAGTGTCTGCCGTTACAACAACAGGAGCCACGGTTCAGGGCTTTGAAGTGATGTCAACATGGCCTTCATTCGTGCTTATTGTCCTGATGGCACTGATGACGGTTGGAGGATCAAGCGGTTCAACAGTAGGTGCGCTGAAGCTGATGCGTGTGATTACCTTCTTTAAGGGAGTGTACAAGCACATCAGGGAAATCCTCTCTCCGGAAGGAAGAGTAATACCTATGAGAATATCCGGACAGAAACTCCCCGAAAAAGCCGTTGCACAAAGCGGGAACTACATAACCCTCTATTTATTATGCATACTATTTACCTGGGCGCTGTTCTGTCTGTATGGCCATGACCCGTTCAGAAGCCTCTTTGATACAATGTCAATTCAGGGTAATGTCGGCCTGGAGCTTGGAGAAATCGTATTTTCACTTGAAACTCCACTGAAAGTCATAAGTATCTTTAACATGTGGACCGGAAGACTGGAAATATATCCAGTACTCATCACCCTGAGAGCTGTTTTTGAAATATTTAAAAGATAGATTTATAATACTTAAAATATACAATAATATGTATTTGAACATGAGGATGTGATTGAATGTATGTTATTATAATGGGTCTTGGACGTGTGGGACTGTCCCTTGCAAACTTACTGATAGATGACGGATATGACCTCACATTAATAGATGACAACGAAGCTTTATGTAACGAAGCAGCAGCAGAACTTGACGCATTAGTTATATGTGGAAACGGAACGAATTCCAAATTGCTTGAAGAAACTAACATTGAAGATGCTGACTTTTTCATTGCAACAACCGGAAACGACGAGGCAAACCTCCTGTCATGCATTCTGGTTAGAAAATACAACGTTCCAAACATCATTGCCCGTGTAAGTAATCCTGACCACGAGGAAGCCTTTAAGGAAGTTGGAATCGACAACGTAATCAGCCCCGAAATTACCGCCGCAGGATTTTTAGAAAAACTTGTTACAAGGCCAAACGTTGCGGATTTAATATCTCTCGGTGAAGGAGATGCCGAAATCCTTGATATGACAATCACAAACGATAAGGTTGTTGGAAAACGCATCAAGGAAATTTCCCCGACAAAAGACTTTATTATAATAGCCACATATCAGCAGGACGGAAAACTGGTTATACCTCAGCCTGACAATACCCTTGCGCGCAATGAAAAAGTATCCGTTCTTGTAAAAAGAGGATCATTTTCCAAAGCATCTAAAAAATTAGAAAAATAGTTTAAAATTGACTATAAGACAATTTGATATGTTTACTGGCATTGCCCTCAACAATAGGTCCGTGACCCGGAAACAGATTGATTGCATCCAATTGGGTTAATTTATGAACTGATTGTTTTAAATCATCATAATTACCGCCGATGTCAAACCTTCCAACACCACCATGGGAGAATACAGTGTCTCCGGAAATCAGATTAACGCCATCCCACAGACATATTCCACCAGCAGTGTGGCCGGGAGTGTGAATTACTTCAAATCCTCTGATTTTATCGCCGTCTTTCAATTCAATGTCGACCCTTAAGTTGCCCGGATTGTCAAAGACGTTCATTGATGTGCCGAGATCATCCTTATTCCTGATTGAAATCGCATCCAGATGATGGACAGCTATTTCAGCATTTTCAAACAAATGGTTTCCGCCCATATGATCGAAATGGCAATGGGTGTTAACGACTAGAGAAATATCTTCTGGCCTTACGCCATGCTTTTCAAGCTGGGAAATCAAATAATCGTCATAATAGCCTGAACCGGTGTCAACCAGCATGTCATCAATAAGATAATAATTTGAATCAATGTGATAACCCTGAATAAAAACAATATTATTGGAACTCATAAAGATAATTATTATAAAAGGTAGTAAAAAAAGTTTAGTATAAAAATGGGGTCACAGGGATTTGAACCCCGATCCTGGGATTTCTCTTGCCTCAGTACTCCAATTGATCATCACAACAAGTACTGTTCAGTTACGCGTATATTTCTTCAAAGACAACTGGAGTCCCAGATGATGCCTGGTTACACTATAACCCCA
>NZ_JAZUMY010000059.1:0-30962 GCF_045603845.1 Methanobrevibacter sp. | reverse complement strand
CGTTGATGCTAATGGTACTTACACTAGAAACGTTCAGAATATTGTTTGGAATGTTGGTAATTTGTCAAGTGAGCAAAGTTATTCTGTTTGGGTGCTTGTTAAAGTTTTAACTAATGGTACTTTTACTAATGTTGCTTTGGTCAATTGTACTGAAGAGCCAACTACTCAAGACGATAATGATACTGTTGAAGCTAAATATGATGTTATCTTGGATGTAAGCAAAGTCGCTAATGTCAATAGTGTTCTTGCAGGTGAAGAAGTTATTTTCACAATTACTGTGACTAATAATGGTAAATCCAATGCTACTAATGTTACTGTTAGGGATGTTTTACCTGACGGTTTGACTTTGGTTGATGGTGAATTGGATCAGATTATTCCATTCTTGGCTGCTGGTGAGTCCTATAACTTCACTGTTAAAGCTAGAACTACTGTCAGCGGTAATTTCACAAATGTTGTTTCAGTTTACAGTCATGAAAATGCTACTGAAAAAACGGCTAACGACACTGTTGAAGCATATTGCATAGTTAATTTGGATGTCATTAAAGTTGCGGATTCAGATGACTACGGAATTGGTGATATTGTTACTTTCAATATTACTGTGACTAACAATGGTCCTTCCAATGCTACTAATGTTACTGTTAGGGATGTTTTACCTGACGGTTTGACTTTGGTTGATGGTGAATTGGATCAGGTTATTCCATTCTTGGCTGCTGGTGAGTCCTATAACTTTACAGTTAAAGCTAAGACAACAGATGTTGGTAATTATACTAATGTCGTATCTGTATACTGCAATGAAAATACGACTGAAGTCATGGATAACGCTACAATTCCTGTTTACAGAGTAGACTTGAAAATCATCAAGTCAACAAATGTAACTTCCGCTATCGTCGGCGAGCTGGTTAACTTCACAATTGAAGTTACCAACCATGCTGTAGTGGACGCTACTGGTGTTGTGATTAAGGATATTTTAGATACTTCAGCATTTGCTGTTGTCACATCCAGTGAAAACTTTACTGAGGATGGAAATATTTTAATATGGAATGTCAATCGTTTAAGCATGAATGGAACATACACTGTTTGGATTGTTGTAAGAGCTTTAACCAACGGTACCTTTGTAAATACAGCTACAGTTAACTGTACTGAAGAAGGCACCATTAAGCACAGTGATGTTGATGTTCGCGTATATCAACCGGATATCTCTGCAATTAAAGTTGCACTTGAAGAAGTAGTGTACTCAGGTAATCAAACTACATTCAGAATAGTTATTACCAACACTGGAGATATCGAGCTTACAGGCGTATTCATTGATGAAGTTATTCCTGAAGGATTAGTTTATGACCACTTTATCGGCACTAATTGGACCAATGATGGAAACATGTTCTATTATAACGGTTCTTTAGCTGTTGGTGAGGATATTGAATTATTCATTGTTGTAAATACTACTGTATCAGGTAATTTCACAAATGAAATAATTGTAGGTTCTGATAATACGGATAATCGCACTGCTGAAGCTTCAGTTAGAGTTTACACTCCAAGTTTAAGTGTTCGTGAAATATCCAATAATCCGAGCGTAATTGCCGGTGAACCCGTGAGCTTCACTGTAATCGTTACAAATGATGGTGACTGCATCCTAGGTTCAGTTTATGTTTCAAATGAATTCCCAGAAGAATTGATTTACACTGGATTTACAGGTACTAACTGGAGTAAAGTGGGTAATAGATTTATTTACGATGGTGTTTTAAACCCTGGTGAATCAATCAGTTACATATTATACTTCAATACTACTAAATCAGGACAATTCATGCCGGAAGTTGTTGCAGGTTCTAATTTAACCAGCAATGCTACTGAAAAAGCTTACTCAAACAACACTACTGTTGTTATAACTCCTGGAATTGATGTAGTTAAAGTTGCCGATAAGACTTCAGTGAAAGTGGGTGAATTAGTAACATTCACTATTACTGTAAGAAACACCGGTGACTGTACTCTTGGTGATGTATTTGTCATTGATGAAATTCCGGACGCTTTGGTCTTTGTCAGTTTCGACGGTACTAATTGGACTAAAGATGGTAATAAATATGCTTACTCAGGTAGTTTAGCTCCAAATGAAAGTATAAGCTTCACAATTGTATGTAATGCTACTAAAGTTGCTAATATTACAAACGTTGCTATTGCAGGATCAAATATGACAGGTAATGTGAGTGCTGATGCGGATGTCAGTATTATTCCGACTCCAACTCCTACACCAGTAACTCCTGAGGATGAAAAACCTGTTCATGTCCCAATGGATAGCAAAGCAACCGGTAATCCTATAATCATATTATTATTGATTGTATTTGCATTAATACCTTTAAGAAGACGTAAAGAATAAAATTTAACACACGACCGGAGGGTTTTTTCATCCCCCTCCTTTTCTTATTTTTTAAAAAATTTTTGAATTGATGAACTTTTTTTAAATTATTCAGAAGATGTGGATGTCCCATATCATTTTTAATGATTTTCATTCATGGTTTTTTTATATTCAATATACATTAAATTATTTCGATATGAATTTCCATTCCATTAAAATAATCAATCATAAAATTAATTAAATTGATAGTTAATCCATTCTTTCAAATTGCATTCAAAATTCACTATAAAATTAATATATATTAGAAAAAACATAATATTTTACAATAATTTTTAATAAATATGAGGTAATAAAATTGAAAGCTATAATTTTAGGCGCCGGTGAAGGTTCTAGGATGAGGCCATTAACACTTACAAAGCCAAAAACCATGTTGCCGGTTGCAGGAAAACCAATCATTCAATATAACATCGAAGCTTTAAAAGACAACGGCATTACTGATATTTTGTTAATTGTCAGATATAAGGAAGAAATTGTAAGGGACTATTTCGGTGACGGTTCTAAATTCGGAGTAAATATCACTTACAAAACTCAAAAGGACTTCCTTGGAACAGCAAATGCAATTTCCTATGGTGAAGACTTTATTGAAGACAGTTTACTTGTTTTAAACGGTGATATTATTCTTGATGATGAGATAATTCATGACATCATTAAGAAATATGAAGATTTAAAACCGGACACTCTAATGGTTTTAACTGAAGTTGATGACCCTTCTGCATTCGGTGTTGTTGAAATAGAAGACGGAAATATCAAAAGCATTGTTGAAAAACCTAAAAAAGAAGACGCTCCTAGCAATCTGGTTAATACAGGTATTTATGTATTCAACAAGGATATTTTTGAAAAAATCGAAAGGACTGAAATATCTGAAAGAGGAGAATATGAAATTACAGATTCCGTGAGCATTCAAATCGATGAAGGTAAAAATGTTCTCGGCCACAAGACCGATAAGGATTGGATTGATGTCGGAAGGCCATGGGAACTCATTGAAGTTAATGAAGAACTCATAGGCAATTTAAAAACCAAAATCAAAGGTAAAGTAGAAAATGGCGCTCACATTCACGGAGAAGTTTATTTGGGTGAAGGAAGTGTCATTAAGGCAGGAGTCTACATCGAAGGTAATGTATATATCGGTAAAAACTGTGATGTAGGGCCTAACTGTTATATTAGAGGCAATACTTACTTCGGTGATAACGTCCACGTCGGAAATGCAGTTGAAATTAAAAACTCAATTATTATGGAAAACACTAATGTAAGTCACTTAAGTTATGTTGGGGACTCTGTTATCGGTTCCAACTGTAATATTGCGGCAGGAACCAACATTGCTAACCTTCGTTTTGATAATGCAAACATTAAGACAAAAATCAAGGATTCAATGGAAGACAGTGGAAGACGTAAGCTTGGAGCTATCATTGGTGATTCTGTAAAGACAGGTATCAATTCAAGTTTCTCACCCGGCGTAAAAGTCGGATCAAACTCCACAATCGGATCAAATGTTTTATTGTATGAGGATCTGCCTTCCGATACGAGAGTGTTATTAAAACAGAATCATATTATTCAGGATAAAAATAAAGAAAAGTAATTTAAAAGACTAGTGATATTATGGAAAATAAAAAAGACTCTATTGTAATATGCCCTGGTGCTCAAGTAATTGGTGATGTTGAACTCGGCGAAAACGTTTCTATATGGCATGGTGCCGTTTTAAGAGGAGATGTTGCGTCCATAAAAATAGGAAACAATTCCAATGTTCAGGATAACTGTGTTGTTCACTGTTCAAAGGACTTTCCCGTTGTAATTAAGGAAAACGTCTCTGTTGGTCATGGAGCGGTAATCCATGGATGCACGCTTGAAGATAACGTGCTGATTGGAATGAATGCAACAGTTTTAAACGGCGCTAAAATAGGCAAAAACTCAATTGTCGGTGCCGGAGCTGTTGTAAGTGAAGGAAAGGAATTTCCCGAAAACAGTCTGCTTTTGGGTGTTCCGGCCAAATTAGTTAAGGAAGTAACTCCGGAACAGATTCAACATATCCAAGATAATGCTGATAATTACGTAAAACTTTCCAAACAATATAAGGAAGATTAAATCATGAAACCAAGACAAATTGTTAGTGATATGGACTCTTATGTCCCTGGAAGATCACAAGATGAAATCGCTGCTGAATTCGGATTAAAAAAAGAGGATATCATTAAGCTGGGTTCAAATGAAAACCCATGGGGTCCTTCTCCAAAAGCCATTAAGGCAATTGCGGAAGAATCAAAATCCATCAACAGATATCCTGAATCCCAACTTAAGGATTTGGTTCATCTGGCGGCACAATATTCTGACGTTAAGGATTCTCAAGTCATTATCGGAGGGGATGGGGCTGACGAAATCATTGATGTTTTAGCAAAAACTTTCATAGAGCCTGATGATGAATTCATTGTTCCTCTGCCTTCCTATATGTATTATGAGTACCTGTTGAAACAGTATGGTGCCCATCCGGTTTATGCAAAATGGGATTTGGAAAAAAATGTTTTGGATGTTGATTCAATTTTCGATAAAATCACTCCAAAAACGAAAATGATATTCTTATGCAGTCCGAACAATCCTACAGGAACCTTAATTGACAGGCAGGATTTAATAAAAATAGCCGGCGAGAACCCGGAAGTTTTAATTGTCATTGATGAGGCCTACTTCGAATATTCTGAAGTCACAAACAAGGACCTGATTGATGATTATGATAATATTTTCATCATCAGAACAATGTCCAAAGTTTTGGGTCTTGCAGGAATGAGGATAGGTTACGGTCTTGCATGCGAAGAGATTATAGAGTATATGCATAGAATCAAACCCGTATTTTCCCTAACGAGATTGTCTTTTGTAGCTGCTGTCAGCACTTTTGAAGATAAGGAATACATTGACAGATCCATCAGGGACGGAATTGAAAGCAGGGACTTTTTGATTGATGAATTGTCAAAAATCGATTGTTTAAATGTATTCCCGTCCAAATCCAACTTCATTTTAATTGGTGTTAAGGATACAGGATATACAGCAGCCGAAATCACTCGTGAATTCATGAAAAGAGGCATTATTGTGCGTGACTGCACTTCCTTTAAAGGTTTGGATGAATATTGGATTAGAATAAGCATCTGTACTATGGAAGAGAATAAGAAATTCATTGAGATAGTTCATGAGGTAGTGGATTGATGTATATTGGCGGAACTTTAATATCATCTGTTGAATTCCATGGAAACATGTCTCTGGTCATCTTCATGTCCCAATGTCCTTTGGCATGCAGATACTGTCACAATGTGGAATTGCTGGAAGACAGAACTCAAAAAAGCTTTGAAGAGGTTAAGGAAGAAATAGACAATGCCGCAGATTTCATCGATGCTGTTGTATTGTCTGGAGGTGAACCTTTAATGCAACTGGATGCACTAATAGAACTGTTCACATATATTAAAAGCATTGGCCTTAAAACAAAGCTGGACACAAGCGGTATTTATCCGGATAAGATTGAAAAATTATTGGATTTGGAACTATTGGACTTTGTGTCTTTGGATGTTAAAGCGCCCTTTGAAAAATACAGAAAAGTAACTGGTGCTAATGTTGGTTCCAACGTAAAAAAATCAATGAAACTTTTAAACAGTGATTCTAATGTTCACTTGGAGCTTAGAACTACATATGTTCCGACTTTACATACAAAAAAGGATATTTTCAATTTGGTCAATGATATTGAAGGAGATATTTACACTCTTCAACAGTTCAGAAACAAAAATGTTCTGGATCCTGCATTGGAAGAGGTAGATGTGCCGAATCCTCATGATTTGCGTAAATTAGCGGAATATGTAAAACCTGTGTTTGATGGGGTTGTAAAAGTCAAGACTGCAGAATTTGGAGAACAGATTATTGAATAAGATTTAAGGGATGTTTATAATGCCAATTTTATCATTTTCCAGTAACGATATTGATGTTATTACGGGTAAAAAAAGAAGAACTATTCGTAAGCTATGGAAAAACCCTCTTAAAGAGGGAGATAGGTTATATTGTTATTGGAATCTCGTTTCAAAAGAAAAAATGAAAATTTTTGAAGCTATTGTCACTGGTGTTGAGGATATATCTTTTGAGGATATTATTGATGATGATGAAATTGCAAGGGAAGAAGGTTTCAAGGACTCCAAAGACATGTTAAGAGAATTTAAAAAGATGTATGGCGGTCGTGTTGACCCTTCTGACGAATTCCAGATTATTTATTTTGAAAAATTGGACATTGACGATTGGAAAGGAGATAAGATTGATGAAAAGTCAATGATTACCAAGCGTGCGGATATTCTTTTCGACAGCGGTAAATTCGACAAATCCACAATGTGCTATGATGCCGCTTTAAGAATTGACCCTAATGATGTTTATCTTTTAAATAAGCAGGGAGATAACCTTTCAAGGCTAGGACAGTTTGATGAGGCTATCGAATGTTATGATAAGGCACTGTCCGTTGAACCGGATAATGTATATATTTTAAATAATAAGGCCATAGCTCTTTTAAATGCAGGGGATTTGGAAGGCGCTTATAAATCAAGCACTATTGCTTATAACTATTCGCCTAGCAGTCCTATTGTTTTATATTGGAGAGGTTTCATTTTAGAGGTTTTAGGTGAATATGACAGGGCTTTGAGAGTTTATGACAAGCTCATTGTCATTGATAGTGAAAATCCTGAAGTTTGGAACTCAAGAGGAAATCTTTTAACCGATATGGGTCGTTTGGAGGAAGCTATAGAATCTTTCGATAAGGCTGTGGAGGTCTGTCTGGATGATTCTGAAATGGATGCTGAAGCTATCAACAGGATGGGTAATGCCTACATTGATTTGGGTAAACTTGATGAGGCTTTGGAATGTTTCAACACAGCTATTTCATTAGAAAAATATAATATTGATTTTCTGTTGAATAAAGGCGTAGTGCTGATGGAACTGGGTCAGTTTGAAGAGGCTGTCGATAGTTTCAATAGGGTCCTGCTTAGAAATCCAGACAATGAGGATGCATTTTTCCTAAAAGAAGAGTGTCTTGATAACTTATAATGTACATACCATCGTCTTTTTCATCTGTTCTAATATTTTGAATTGATTATTTTAAAGATGGCTTTTATTATTTCAATACTTTTGTCATGTATGCCTGTTTTAATTAACTGTAAAAATAAAATATGTTGTGTTAAAAAAAGATTAAAAAATGTAGTTTTTCAATAATTCTCTAAATTAAATAATTTTTGATGGTTTTTATAGTGTTTTTAATAAAAATAAGTTATTGAAGTAGTATTTACTTCAATTTCAGTTTTTGTATTTTTTAATTAAACCGAGTCCCCATTCGGTCATTTCGTCTGCTTTGTCCTGTGAATCACTTTCGGCAAAACATCTAAATATTGGTTCGGTTCCGGATGGCCTGATAATCACCCAACCGTCTTCTTTTAAGATTTTAACTCCGTCAGTTAAATCCAATTCGAAATCTGTGGTTGTTTTGATTTCTTCAGCGATACTGGACATTACATTCTGTTTTTGATCGTCAGGACACTCAATCTTGGTTTTGCTTGCATAGTATACCGGAAGTTCAGCCACTAGCTCGGATAATGATTTTTTCTCTAAAGCTAATGTTTCCAATATTTTGGCAACAGTCATTACAGCATCTCTTCCGTAAACGAAATCTGGGAAGATTAAACCACCATTTTCTTCTCCTCCGAATAATCCGTCGGTTTCATGCAGTTTACGTGCAACAAGCAAGTCTCCAACAGCAGTAGCTATTACTTCGCCGTTGTATTCTTCAGCAATGTCATATATTGCCTGTGAAGTTGCAACTGTTGTCACGATGATTCCGCCATCATTTTCCTTAAGCATCTGTTTTTCAACAAGGGTGAACGTTTTGTCTCCCAAAACAAAGTTTCCTTTCTCGTCGATACAAATGGTTCTGTCTGCGTCACCATCATGAGCAAGACCGATGTCGGCACCCAGTTCTTTAACGACACTGATCAGTTCCTGCAGGTTCTCTTCAATAGGCTCAGGGTCACGGCCAGGGAAGAATCCGTCGGCCTGACAGTTGAGAGTAGTCACGTCACAGCCCAATTTACGGATTAAGTAAGGGGCAGTGTAAGCGCCGGCGCCTGATCCGCAGTCAACAACGACTTTCAGATTTGCTTCGCGAATAGCTTCAGCATCAACTTTTGAAATTGCCTCATCAACATATTCGTCAATGATTTTATCGTTGTGATAAATCTGGCCTATTTCATGCCATTCCGCTCTTTTAGGTTCGCTGTCAAAGTATAATTCCTCTATAGCCAATTCCATATCGTCAGGAATTCCAATACCGTATTCGTCTAAGAACTTAATACCGTTGTATTTCGGAGGATTGTGTGAAGCGGTAATCATTACTCCCCCATCATAATATTTGCGAACTGCATATTGAACGCCCGGTGTCGGCAGGATTCCTAAATCCACAACATCACAGCCGGATGATAAAAGGCCTGCTTTCACGGCTTCTATTAACATTGGACTTGAAGTTCTAGTGTCTCCGCCGACTGCAACGGTTCCTTGTATTTGAGTTCCATAACATGCTGCAAGTCTTGTGGCAAATTCCGGTGTCAACACATCATTTGCGGTTCTTCTAACTCCAAATGTTCCAAATAATCTTTTTTCTTTTGACATTTTAATAATTCCTATAAACTTGATTATACTAATTTTTGATTTTCAATAGATAAATAAGTATTTGTCATTCTATGATTTTCAAACTATCTCCGCTTGATAAAACGATTTCCATTTCACCATTATATTCGGTAATTTTTCCAACAACATTCACTTTCTTGTCCTTGAAGTCTTCAATTTCCAGACTATTTGTCTGCTTCTGTGCAACCTGGCTTTCAAAAACAATCAGTGACATCTGCCCGGTTCCGTCATTTATGGTTAGGAAATAACTGCTTCCGCTGCGTGATGATTTTACTTCGCTTACTACACAGTTAATGCTGACTTCCTCATCTATCATTGAACGTGTCACATCTTCAATTTTCACTTCCTTAACTTCAATTGACGGTGTGAATAAAATCAGTCCAATCAGGCCTATTAAAGAAGTTACCAAAGCTATTTTTAATAATTTGTCATCTGTAATCTTCATAAATCTACTTCTAATTTACTGTTAAATAAATTAGTTAGGATTTAATCCGGTTATATTGTATGGTGAGGTTATATTGTATGGGTTCAGTAGTCTGAATAGTGAAACATTTAAAGTCAGCTATTGCGCATCATACATTGAAAGCAGTCTTTCGACAGTGTCGACGTCCATTGGTCCCTTATCCTTTCTGATGTTTTTAACGACAGGGAATCTCAGTGAATAGCCTGTTTCATATTCAGGGGACTCCACAATTTCGGAAAATGCAATCTCCAAGACGATTTTCGGCTCAACAACAATTTCACGGCCTTTTGTTGAAATCTCCAGTTCTTTCATTTTGCCGGTCAGATATTCTAATGTGGCATCGTCAAGTCCTGTTGCGGCATATGCAACGGTTTTGAACTCATCATTTTCATCTCTGAGCGCTACAAGGTATGATCCGACGAAATCTCCTCTTTTACCTATGCCGTATGTTCCGCCAACGATAATCATATCTAAGGTCTCAGGTTCTGCTTTATATTTAAGCATTTTTTTGCCTCGAATTCCCGGAATGTATGGTTCTGATGCGTTTTTAATCATGATTCCTTCGTGGTGGGCAGCAATTGATGAGTTAAACAGTTCTTCAATTTCATCAATGTTGTCCGGCGTTCCGACAATCATGGTACTTAAGTTCATTGCATCATCTGTTGTATCAACAATGCTTTCCAGGGTTTCTCTTCTTGTCATCAGAGGTTCATCAATCATTGGTTCTTTATAATATAAAACATCAAACAGGTATAACTTCAAAGGAACATTTTCCATAGCTTCTTCAACATTGTATTTGCGCCTTACTCTGTGCAGGATGTTCTGGAAAGGCAGAGGTTTACCGTCTCTTGTAGCTATTACTTCGCCTTCAACAATGTAATCCTCATGCGGCAGGTGCTCATCAAACAGCTCAACGATTTCAGGCAGTGCATGGGTAATGTTTTCCAGTCTGCGTGTGAATATCTTGATTTCCTCGCCGTTTCTGTGAACCTGCAGTCTGATACCGTCATATTTTGTCTCACAGATTGCGGTGCCCATTTCAGGGATGATTTCTGCAACCGGAGGTGACAGCTGTGCAAGCATTGGCTTTACCGGGGTTCCAGGAGTCAAGTTGAGTTTGCTCAATCCTTCAGCCCCTTCCAGAAGTGCTGTTGTTGCAACAACTGAAAAGTCATTTGTAAGCATCTGAGCTCTTTCAACAACCTTTTTGTCAATATCAAATGCCTGGGCTATTGCATCTCGAACAATTCCGTCACCAACGCCAATTCTCAGCTCTTCGGTAATTGTTCTTGTCAGGTATTTGGCTTCTGTAGCTGAAGCCTGTGATAATAATTCTAAAATAATTGAAATCTTACGATTAGTAGACCGAGATCCGCTTATCTTTGACAGTTTCTGCAGGCTGTCAAAAACGAAATTAATTGTTAAAGGCTGTGAGAAAAATGTCATCTGGGACTTTTTGGAGTATAACTCAATGCATGCAAGACCGATGTCTCCCTCATCACGAACTGCATCTTCAACCTTTGCCTGTGTGGTACCTACAGCTTCTGCAACAGCTCTTTCAACCAGTTTGGCGCCGATACCTATTTCTTCTGAACTCCATGCCGGAAAGACTCCGCCTAAAAGCAGCAGTCCGACTTTTCCAATAGTGTCGGCATCCAATTTCTTAAGGTATTCTGCTATAATGTCTGTTTTTTCCAGACGTTTTGTCGTTGCTTCAAGAGCTGAGTAAACGTCCACTAATTCCTGATATTTCATTAGAAATCGCCTTTTGCTATTTTTACCGCACAATATTCTCCGCACATTGCGCACATTTCATCATCGTCAAGTTCACATTTATCACGGTATTGTCTAGGTTTTGACTTGTCGAATGCCAAATCAAACTGTTTTTCCCAATCAAATTCTTTTCTTGCCTTTGCCATTTGGCGTTCCCTTATCCATGACTGAGGAAGTCCTCTTGCAACATCAGCAGCTTCGGCAGCTATCTTTGATGCAATTACTCCTTCCTTAACGTCTTCAAGTGAAGGAAGTGACAGGTGCTCTGCAGGGGTAACGTAACACAGGAAATTAGCTCCGCTGCTTGCAGCTATCGCTCCGCCGATTGCGGAGGTGATGTGGTCATAGCCTGGAGCCAAATCAGTAACCAACGGGCCCAAAACATAGAATGGTGCTCCATGGCATATCGTCTTTTGGATTTCCATATTTGCTTTAATCTGATTCAATGGCATGTGTCCCGGTCCTTCAACCATGACCTGAACATTCGCATCCTGTGCTCTTTTAACAAGACCGCCTAAATTAACTAATTCCTGGATTTGAGGGATATCGCTCGCATCAGCTAAACAGCCTGGCCTAAGTCCGTCACCTAGGGATAATGTGATGTCGTATTCATAGGATAGCTCCAAAAGATAATCGTAGTTTTCATATAACGGGTTTTCCATTTCATTGTGCTTAATCCATGAGGCCATAAAAGTGCCTCCACGGCTGACAATGCCCATCATACGTTTTTGTTTTTCCAATTTTGAAACCAAATCTTTTGTAATTCCGCAGTGAAGTGTCATGAAATCAACTCCTTCACGTGCCTGGTTTTCAATGGCCTTGAAAATGTCGTCAGGATCCATATCGACGATTTGCCTGCCTTTTGCAAGAGTAACAACTCCTGCTTCATAAATAGGTACTGTTCCGATGATGACATCAACAGCATCCATTATTTTCTCTCTGAAGAGTTTCAAGTCAGATCCTGTTGATAAATCCATTATTGCATCTGCACCGTATTCAACAGCCAGTTTGGCTTTGTTTATTTCAAGGTCCAAATCATCGATTTTGGAAGAGGAACCGATGTTTGCATTAATTTTGGTTGAAAGCTCCTCACCGATACCGCATGCTTTTGCATGGCCATTAATATTTTTTGGAATGACGACTTTTCCATCAGCTATTAATCTAGCCAGTTTGTCAACATCAATATTTTCCTGTTTTGCAACATCCTTCATTTCTGGTGTGACATTGCCTTTTATAGCTTCGCTTTTTTGAGTCAATATTTTCCCTCATTTATAGTAAATTCAATACAAATAATTTTGTTAATTAAAGTATTTATTATTTTATTGCATCTTTTTTAAACTAAAGGATTTGGATGAGTTTTCCGGTTCAAAGGATAATCTTTAATTGTTAATGCTTTGCCTATCTTTTCAAGTCTGTTGTCTAAAAATTCACGACCTTTCTCAGTGACTGCAAAAATCGGCACTTTTGAACCGGAATAATAAACTTCCTCTTTTTCTGCATAATCACGAATCTTCTCACTGGCGCATGCCGTTACGACATCCCCGTATTTAAAGACGATTTCTGCTTCTTCATCTGTGGCATTTGTTGTATGTGCCACAAAAATGTAGATATTAACATCTTCGGGAAGAGGATATTCTCGAAGCTCAACTATTGTTTTTGAAGGCAAAATTGTAACTGCTATGTCTTTATAACCTCTTTCAATAGCCATTTCAAGTCCTTTTATCGGGTCTAAATCAGCAGTTTCCGGATTTACGACATTTTCAGCACCTACCTTTTCAATGACTTCAGGTATTGGTGTTGTGCTTACCAGTGCCGAAACTCTTCCTCCGACGCCCTGGATGATTTCAGGGTCTGTTATCAGTAGTGTTCCTACGCCTTCACAAACGCCGACTACACAGTCAATCAATCCTAATTCCTTATTTGTTTTTAGGATTTCAGAAATACCGAATGACATCATATCAGGCATTTTAACTACTCTTTCGGCAGTGCACATCCCAAATTCACGAATCCTTTTTTCCATATTCCACTTAATAAAATCCTTATCAAGATGCTTTGCATCATCGATTTTATCAAATATGGGACAGTAATCTACTAATGGCTCTCCGACAGATACCACTTCGCCGTTTTCTATTATTACTTCTGTTTTTCCAAGTGCTTCTATAACATGATGATCTTTGACCATACTCTCACCTAATTTATCTTTTTTTCATTTTTTGATAATATAATTAATGCCAAAATTGTTAAAACAACACCAACGAATGTTAGAACTGTTGGAATTTCACTGTATACAATCATTCCAAAGCACAGTGCCGCCAAAGGTTCCGCTCCTGAAGTTAATATTGAAGCGCTACCGGAGTCAATATGCTTCAGGGAAACTGTCAGCAAAATATAGGGCAGGGCGAATGAGAATGTTGAGTGTAATATTAAAAATAATGTGTTGGATGTAATATTTGAGCTGACGAATGCTGTAATCTGGCTAAAATTAGTGAAGGGCAGCAGAATTAATGTCAAAATGATTAATGAATAGAATAATATTGTATATGTATGTATTTTCTCTTCAAGAGCCTTTTTGGATGCAACGGTATACATTGCCCAGAATATTGCAGCTACAACACCACCAACTATTCCTATTGCTGAAACATTGGCATAGTTTCCTTCAAGCAGTCCCGTTGTCAGAATGCATCCGATAATCACTAAGATTATTGAAATTACTTTTGTTTTTGTGATTTTTTCTCTAAACAGGATATATGCAAAAATAATTACAAATACAGGTGCTGAGCTTAAAAGCACTGCTGCAAGGGATAATGGAACAGTATTCATTGAGGTATTGTAAAAGAGATTTAGTCCGACAATACATAATGCGGTTATTATGAAAAGTTTCAGGTCACTTAATTTGATTTTAATCAGATTTCTGTCTGTTGCAAGGATTGCTATCAATAATATTAAAATGGCTATTGAAAATCTGAGGAACAGCAATGTCGTGGCGTCAATTCCGTTTTGGGTTAATGTCCTGACAAATATTCCGCTTGATCCAAATAGCATTCCGGATAATATTGGTAAAATCAAATAAAGTTTTTTCATATCACTTATATATTTTAGATATTAATATATTTAATTTTAGACATATGCTTTACTAGGATTATTTATATTTTGGAGGAATTCAAATTAAAATTATATTTTTTGACACGGAAACTACTGGGCTTGACTGTAAAAATGAAAGGATTATTGAACTTGCAATGTTTACTTTGGAAGATGGTGCAATTACTGAAGAATACGATAAATTCATTAAAATCAACGAAGCTCTTCCCCCTAAAATAACTCAAATTACCGGCATCACAGATGAGATGCTTGAAAGTGATGGGGTATCAGAAGAAACTGTCGCTCAGGATTTAAAAGAAAGGTTAACAAAGGATACCTTGATGATTGCCCACAACACTCATTTTGATTTATCATTCATTTACTACTTATTAAAAAGGCATTTTCCGGATGAAGCTGATGAAATCGTATCAAATCTTAACTGGTTAGACACTGTCACTGTTTTCAAGGACCGCAAATGCTATCCTCACAAGTTAATTGATGCTGTTCATCATTATGGTATTGAAGAGGTTAATTTCCACAGGGCCATTGATGATACAAAGGCATTGTATGAGGTAACCAAGGCATTGAAAAATGAACGCGATGATTTATCAGAATATATCAATATTTTCGGATATAATCCTAAATATGGTGTCAATGGCATGAAGTTTTCATTTATTGAATATAAGGCACAGTATTATTCCAATTATTTAAGGCCTAGTGATGAGATTTTGCCTAGAAAATAAGAGGAGGGAAGGAAGAATGGTGAGTTCTTCCTTACATATATTGGACTAACTGTTCTTCTGCGTTATTGGCAGGTTTTACTTTTTCAATAGCTTCTTTGAAATATTTGTTTGGGATTTCAGAAGCTTCCATATCGTTTCTTAATGTGAGCATTGCTGCTTCACGACATACGGCTTCGATATCTGCTCCGACATATCCGTCGGTACTTTTTGCTAATTTTTTGAGGTTTACATCACTAGCTAATGGCATATTTTTAGTGTGAACTTCAAATATTGCAAGTCTTGCTTCTTCTGATGGAGTGTCGACTTTGATGTGTCTGTCGAATCTTCCAGGCCTCATTAAACCAGGATCAATAATGTCTGGTCTGTTTGTTGCCGCAATGATTGCAACGTCTTCAAGCTCTTCCAAACCGTCCATTTCTGTTAATAGTTGATTAACAACTCTTTTTGTTACACCACTGTCAGTATCGTTTCCGCTTCTTGTACTTGCAATGGAGTCGATTTCATCGAAAAAGATTACTGTTGGGGCGGTTTGTTTAGCTTTTCTGAACACTTCTCTTACTCCTTTTTCGGATTCTCCCACCCATTTTGATAGGAGTTCAGGTCCTTTGACGGAAATGAAGTTTGCTTCACTTTCACTTGCTACTGCTTTTGCAAGTAATGTTTTACCGGTTCCTGGAATTCCGTAAAGCAGGATTCCTTTTGGAGGTTTTACGCCTAGTTTCTGGAAGTTTTCAGGATATTTTAAAGGCCATTCGACTGCTTCTTTCAATTCTTGTTTAGCCTCATCAAGTCCACCAACATCATCCCATTTGATGTCAGGTACCTGTACGAGAACTTCCCTAAGTGCTGAAGGTTGGATTTCTTTTAAGGCGGATTTGAAGTCGTCTTTTGTTACGATAATTTTTTTGAGGACTTCTTCTGGAATTTCTTCATCACTTTTTATTTCAGGCAATATCCTTCTGACTACTCTCATCGCTGCTTCTTTACATAATGATTCTAAATCAGCTCCTACAAACCCGTGGGTTGTGCTTGCTAATTTTTTCAAGTCAACGTCATCTTCTATCGGCATGTTCCTTGTGTGGATTTCAAGAACTTCCTGTCTTTCGTCAGCGTCAGGAACACCAATTTCTATTTCACGGTCAAATCTCCCAGGTCTTCTGAGAGCCGGATCAAGTGAATCAGGTCTGTTTGTTGCACCGATTACAACAACCTGGCCTCTTGATTTAAGACCATCCATTAATGTTAACAATTGTGCAACAGTCCTTCTTTCAGTTTCGCCGTTGGTTTCTTCTCTTTTTGGAGCAATTGCATCCAGTTCATCAATGAATATGATTGATGGAGAGTTTGCTTCTGCTTCTTCGAAGTATTCTCTTAGGTTTTCTTCGGATCCGCCGACATATTTGCTCATGATTTCAGGCCCATTGATTAATATGAAGTGGGCATCACTTTCGCTGGCTACTGCTTTGGCCAGTAATGTTTTACCGGTTCCGGGAGGACCGTGCATTAACACTCCTTTAGGTGGTGCAATTCCTAATTTTTCGAATAATTCCGGTCTTTTAAGAGGGATTTCAATCATTTCCCTTACTTTTTTAACTTCTTCTTTAAGACCTCCGATGTCTTCATAGCTTACATCTACGAGATTGGTTACGCCTTCGAGTTTGCTTACGTCAACCGGAGATTCGTGGAGTTCCACTTCCGTGTTCTGTCCGACCACGGTGATTCCTCCAGGCTGAGTGGATAATACTGCAAATCTGATTTCTTTCATTGCAGGGGTAAAGTCCATTAAATCTTCAAATATGCTGTTAAATCCCATATTTGGTCTTGGAGCTCTGATTTGAGATCCGATAATGTCTCCTTTCATCATTACTTTACCCATAAATAAACCGCGCACATCACCCTGTACACGGATGTTATCTTCAGTAGGTGCTAAAACGACTTTTTTAGCTTCAACCGCTTTTGCTTTTTTGATTATTACTTCACCGCCAATTGTAGCTCCGGAATTCTTACGGACAAGTCCGTCAATTCTTATAACTCCAAGGCCTATGTCGGTTTGTGAAGGAAGTACGATTGCGGCAGTTTTTTTAGCGCCGTTAATTTCAATAATGTCTCTTTCGTTTAATCCTAATTCGGTCATTACGTTAGGATCAACTCTTGCAATACCTTGACCAATTTCCCTTTGTGAAAGGGCTTCTGCAACTTTTAAAGTTTTTTCATTTTGAGTCATAGATATCATCTCCGTATAATTTGATTAGTATGATAAGAAATTTGGGTTACATTTTTCTGTAACCTTGTCATTTTAAGTTTGACAAGTATACTGTATAAGTCTTACTATATAAAGGTTTCGGTAATGAAAAATTTTTTTAAAAGATTATATACTTTTCATTTTATCTAATTATTTTTAAAAATTATTTATTATAAAATTAATCACGATTTAACTTTATTTTAAATTAAATATTTATTTTTATTTTGTTATATTAAATTTTAAATTTTAATTACTTTTCATTACTTTAATATTTGTTCGGTTAAAAACGAACAATTTTTCAAGTTTATAAAAAAATAATGGATAACGGGAATTATCTTATGATTCCTCCAAATCCGGTTAAAACCTTTTTGACATTGGTTATAGCTTCTTTTGACAATCCTTTAATGTCAAAAGTCAGGCTTTCGTATCCTTCATCAATTTGAGGTCCTTTGTAAATGTCAGTCAATATGACTTCGGTAATGTCATCAATATTCTCAATTGTTTCAACGATAATGTTTGGAGTTACGGTGTCGGGAAATATGCAGCTGACTGACTCATGCTTCTGCTTGATATTTTCAAGTCTCCACTGGTATAGCTCTTCATCACTTAAAACTTCAATATTGGCTATCCTCAGTTTTGTCCCATTGTCTAAAATGGCGCTTTTACCGTCAACCTTTTCCAAAACACCAATATGAACTTTTCCGGAATATATGTGTTTAAGGGCAATTTCACGACCAATGGATTCTGTTAACAAGTTGAACTCATGATTCAATGCATTGATTGCCTTGTCACTTCGGCCTAAAGCATTTTGAATATCACCCATATTTTTGGTCGCTTCAATAGCTATTTCAACAAATCTTTCATCGTCTTTATCTTCAATTACATCTCTAAGTTCAATGACGGCATCGCTGAATGCTTTTCTTATTTTTGGTCCGTTATTGTTCATGGACTGGATGTAGTATGTTAAATACGGATTTTGTGAAACGATACGGGCAATCATATCAATCATCAGATTATAAATAGGACTTTCATAGTCTTCGGTTTCTGTAATGTCGACTTTCAGTTTCTCCATTGCCGAAGCGGTTGATATGAATGAAAAATGGGTTAGAACCTGAACTATGCTCATCATGTAATCATGATGCTGGGCGGTGGTTTCGATAATGCGCATATTCTTTTTATCCAGGTAATCATAGACTTTTTTATACCATTCGCCTTTTTTAGGGGCGGTAAGCACGATAACCTGATTGTCAAGCTCTGTCGTTCTCGGACCGAAAACAGGATGCGTCGGAATAAATTCCACATTGTCCGGAAGGCATTCTTCCATAGTCTTTAGAGGCTCTTCTTTTACTGAAGTCACATCAAGCATAACAGAACCTTTTTTCATGAAAGGAGCCACTTCACGGATAACTGACTGTGTGTGATGAATAGGTACGGATATTATTAATATATTGCTCATTGCAGCCAATTGCTTGTTTGACTCAACATACTCAACATTCAATTCATCTGCAACTTTACGGCCTTTATTATGGTCTCTTGCGCTTATGCTTACGTCAAATTCATCCCTAAAATAATAAATGAGGGTTTTTCCTAAACCGTCACTTCCACCGATTATTCCAATTTTCATATTAATAACTTTAATAAACATTACATATAAAAATAATTAATACAATGAAAATCATTAAACAAGATACCAAAGAAGGAATTGTAGAAGTCATTCCCGAAACATTGGACGATTTATGGCATTTGTCACATATTGCCGAAGTTGGAGACAATGTTTCATCAAAAACCACCCGCCGTATACAGGACAATACGGGGGATAAATTAAGAAGTGACAGGGGAGTTAAAAAGACATTTTACCTTGGCATTGATGTTGAAAGCATCAGCTTTCATTTGTTCACAGGTAAGCTAAGATTAACGGGAGTAATTACAAGAGGGCCTGAGGACTTAATTCCGCTTGGTTCACACCATACTCTTGAGGTCAAGCTGAACACTCCATTGACGATTAAAAAATTGAAATGGCCAAAATGGGCATTGAAAAGATTAAAACAGGCCATTGATGCTTCCAAAAAACTGTCTGCAATTATTGTAGTCATTGAAGATGACACTGCTTCACTGGGACTGATGAGGCAATTCGGAATAGAATATTATGGTCCTATTAAAGGAAATATATCTGGAAAACGTATTCTTGATAAAAATAGGAACAAAAATATTGTTAAGTTCTATGAAACAATTGTAGACTCCATCAATAAGTTTGATTCAATTCAAAATATTGTCATTGCCGGTCCGGGCTTTTATAAAAATGATTTCTATGATTATTTAAAGGATAAACACAAAGATCTGGCCTCCAAATCAATTATTGAAAGTACAGGAACTGGAGGAAGAGTTGGAATTCATGAAGTCCTTAAAAAAGGAAGTGTGGAAAAGTTAACTGTGGAAAACAGGGTGGCCAGTGAAATGATTGCAGTTGACGAGCTTTTAAGCGAAATAGGTAAAAATTCATCCAAAGTCACATACGGTATTAAGGAAACCGGTGAAGCTATAAATATGGGGGCTGTTGAAAAACTGCTGGTGCTTGATAAAATGGTTGCAACCAATAACCTAAGCCAACAGATGGACATGGTTGAAAACATGAAAGGCGAAGTGATGGTTATCAGTTGTGAACATGATGGAGGCAAGCAATTGGAGAGTTTAGGTGGTATAGCAGCTATTTTAAGATATGCCCTATCATAGATTTTATATAGGATTATTATTATAACTTATAAGTGATAAATAGAAAGGGTTAGTATTATGTATATGTCGA
The DNA here is from genome assembly GCF_045603845.1 of Methanobrevibacter sp. Lineage (GTDB taxonomy): Archaea > Methanobacteriota > Methanobacteria > Methanobacteriales > Methanobacteriaceae > Methanocatella. The sequence continues at coordinate 10,778 of NZ_JAZUMY010000059.1, read as the reverse complement.
TGGTTTATGCATTCCTGTTTGTTTTCATTGTCTGTCTTTTGGGAACGGCAGTTGTTGATGCATTGTTTAGATTTCTTGGTAAAAGGGGATTTTTAGGCAATCTCTTTCCTAATGTGAGAGGCGGAATCCCTAGGGGTGTTGGAATTATCCCATTTATTATCTTATCTTTTTATATGTTGCCAGGATATAATGATTTGGTTTTAATCATCGGTATATTCGCATTCATTGATGATATTTTTGGAAGAAGAAAATTCAGCTTTATGAATATTGAAATAGGCCAATTTTCAAGAGGTGTCGGAATGCTTCTTGTAATGCTTGTCGGTTTCATTCATGGGTTCGGATTGTCATCAATTGTAATCGCATTTCTAATACAGCCATTGAATATTTCAGATATGCAGCCGGGATCATGTGCCATGGTAACTATGGTAATGTCCATTGTCACTGTAATTTGCATGCTTATAATTGGAACCGCTCCAGTAGATGAGCTTCCTGCGGTTTACACTCCATTACTCATATTTGTAGTGTGTCTTGCATACTCCCCATTGGATTTCGCAGGAAAAATCATGCTTGGGGAAGTTGGAAATCACACCTTTGCAGTAGCTCTGGGAATAGCATTTTACCTGACCGGAGGATTCTGGTGGACTATTTTACTTACAATATTTACAGTTTGTTTCACTGCATTTGTTAGAAGAAGCACCCTTAAAGTATTCTTCAGGCAGCGTCTAAGATTGCTTGACCCAACATTCGGAGACTTCATCATGGATGTTTTGACCGGTGGGGGATTGGGCGATTTGTTGCGTAAATGGATTCTTAAAGATAAACAATATGAAGTGACAAATGATATTTTGATTTCATTAGGATTCAGAAGACTTTTATTCAATCCTCATGCAATTCATACTGATGCAATTATTCCTAAAGAACCTACTTCTCTCCGTCGTGGTGATTAGATGAAGGCATTGGTTGTTATTACAGGCAGAGGACTGGGCGGTGATGCAGTCATAGCATATAATGTTATTTCAGCTCTTGAATCTAAAGGAATTCAATGTGAATTGGCTTTGGATGAGTCTGCTCCAGGAATTCTGTTTAAAAAGAAAGGGTATGACTGGCATAAGATATCAATACCTCAGGCAGGAGGTCATGCTGCAACCAAATTAACTTCGGTCAAAGCCGCTTTCAGGATGCTTACAGCTACTTTTAAAGTAAGAAGCTTAATCAATAAATTAAACGTTGATTTTGTTGTAGGAATCATTGGTGGAGGTTCAATTGTGGCCAGTGTCGGTGCTAAATTATCCAGAAAACCCTGCACTTGCTTATGCTGCACTCCATTGGACATGAAAGTATGTCCCAAATTAAATCATTGCATCATTTTGCCGGAATATTATTTATTCAGAGAAAACAACTTGCCTGAAAATTTATCCAAGGATTATTATCCGTTAAATGATGATGTTAATTCCGGAAATGGTGAAATTGCCCTTGAAAATCTCAAAAAGATTCCATTGTTTGATGAAAATAAAAAAACAATTTTGTTCTCATCAGGATCCTCTCTTTTTAAAGGAATGATTGAAACGGCTTCAAATTTCGCTGATTTCACTGACGAATATAATCTGATTATGGTTGGCCATCCGATGCATGATGAATATATGGATTTGATAGACCAAAGCAAAATAATCTATTTGGGGTTTATTGATTGGCTAAAGCATCTTTATGATTTTATCGATCTGGCTGTTTTGACTGACGATGGAGTCATGGTTGAAGAGCTAATTGCCTGTAAAATACCTATCGTAACTGTAACTAAAATAAAATGGGGAAGATACCATAATATTGCAGGCATTTTTGAGGGAGCTATTTTGGAATCAAGCATTGAAGATGCCAATGACACTATTTTAGAAGCTTTTGAAAATTATGATTCACTCAAATCCAGTGCTAATAACTTTTCTGAAGATTTGCTGGCTACAAAATACAGAATAGCCGAAAAAATAATATATATTTGTGGTAAATGAGTTATAACCACAAATTTTTAATAATTTTATAATTAGTGTCTGTAGACGGATGTATTTCAAGGAAATTTGAATATTCATCCAATGGTGAGTCTATTCTCATCAGATAGGATAAATATGCCACATCACTTGTTGATGATGGTGATATTGAGTTTATTTTTTTAATCTTATTGTTCTGTTTGTCAAATTCGATTTTTGCAAATCCAGTGTCACCAGTTAATATTTTCCAAAATGCGCCGGGTCCTGCAATTCCAGGTATTGCTATGCTCTCAGTTTCAACATCACCAATTTCCTCATTTTCAACAAAACTGACTTCGGTGTTCAGGCTTATGGTTTGAGGAACTGAATTGTAGCTTACCTTATTCAGGTATCCCGCCATATTCCTGGCTGCACAAATACCCTCCATTCTGGCTACTGGGGTCAATTGCCATCCTCCGGTAACGTCACCTGCAGCATATACATTTTCACGTGACGTTTGCATGAACTCGTTGACTTTTATGGTATTGTCAGGATTAATGTCAATAAATCCTTCTGCAATTTCTGAGTTAGGAATTCTGCCTGTTGCAAAAAATGGAATTCCTTCCAGTTCATTCCCATTTGCAGTAATGACCTTATTTTTACCACATTCTTCAATATCTGTGTCTTCAAGGATATTCACATCTGGCATAATATGTTTCAACACATAGTTTTTGGTGTCCGAATCAAGCTCTTTTAGGAATTTGCTTCTGACAATAACATTAACTTCGCTTCCCAATGTTGAGAATATGTTTGCTATTTCGCTTGCAATAACTCCTCCACCAATAATATTCAGTTTATCCGGAATTTCATCAATTTTTAAGATATCCTTATTGGTTAATCCGTATTCACTGCCCTTAACGTCAGGTATATGTGGTCTGGCTCCGGTAGCTATCATCAATTTGTCATATTCGAAGCTTTCATTGTTCACTTCTATAGTTTCATCATTGATTTTGGCTTCACCATAGATAACCCTGTTTCCAACACTTTCATTTTCGATTTGATTTAATTCACGCAGTTTTTTCTGTGTTTCAGTTATTTTAGCAACAATCTTTTCATAACTAACATCAATTTGGCTTTTTATAAAACCATAATTATTAAATCTATTATTAGAATCAATGAATTTAGAAATATCGCTTAATGCACAAATAACCATGCAGCCTTCATTTAAACAAGTTCCGGCAATATGCTTTTTTTCAATTAAGATTACATCTTCTCCTAGTTTTCCAAGTTCATAGGAACCTAATCTGCCCGCAGGGCCTGATCCGATTACAATATTTGTCACTTTATCACCGTTTCAGATAATTTTATATAATGATTAATAATATATTTTATTTATTAATTAATTTAATTTTGGGAGATGAAAAATATGTGTATTGCAGCACCAGCTCAAATTGTGAAAATTGACAGGGAAGCTAATGTACTCTACGCTGACTTTGGTGGAGCAAGACAAGAGGCTAAAATGGATTTGCTTCCGGATGTTGAAATTGGTGAATATGTTTTAATCCATGCAGGTTATGCTATTGAAAAATTAACTGAAGAAGCTGCTAAAGAATCTTTGGAAGCTTGGGAAGAACTATTGGATATTCTTGAAGAAGAAGATAAAGAAATGGAAAAAGCTAAAATGGAAGCAGGATTAAATTAGTATATTGATACTCTATTTATTCCTTCTATTTTCCTAAATTCATTAATTAACTCACCATCTATAGGATTTTCCGTTATTATTGTGAGAAGAGGATATTCCTGCATTTCGCTGTCTTCGGCATAAGCCTGTCTTATGTTTATTCCTTTTTTTGAAATTATGTCTGTTATTGCGGCAAGCATTCCTTCGTTTTCAGGGCTTACTTCAATTTCTATAACGCCCAGATTTATTTTTTTTGCAATGTTTTTAAGCAATGTTCCTGCGGGTATGATGTTGTTGAACAAATCGAATAATTCGGGATCATTTTGGATAACTTCTGTTGTTGATTTAATTGCTCTTCTGTCAACATTTGCTGCTGTAGCTAGTGCTTTGTCGCTAATTTTTAAGTTTCCACAATATATTTTTCCATCTTCATGTAAAGACAGACCCAGTTCAATCATTTTTTCCGCAACGCGTATTCTGGCCGGATATTTTTTAAATTTTTCATGTATTTTTTCCCACATTTTATCCCTCATTACACTTTTTTGTACATCTAAGTTATTATATGTTGAATATACTATTTAAAAATTTTGAAAAATTGTCGAAAAAATAGTCAGGAATAAAAATAAATCTTAAAAAAATAGTTTAGTAAAAGTAGGCTAGATGGGATTCGAACCCATGACCTCCCGGTTATCAGCCGAGCGCGCTAACCAAGCTGTGCCACTAGCCTATGTAACAGCAAGTATATATTTACTCTTCATCACTATATAAGTGTTTTGGTTTTTAAGCTTTTTTTCATAAAAAATTAAAAATTTTAAGTTAATTACTTAATTAACTTAATCAGCAATGGTAATTTTGTGGTGTTAAATTTAAATTTTATCTGTTGATCATTTCGTTAATGGAGTCTGCCATAGCATGTCCTTCAACGATGATGACTGCTTTGGATACGCCGTCAACTTTTTCAGCTTGAGTTTTAGCATCTGCAGCGATACGAGCAACACTCATACAACCGGGGTTAGTTGGTTTAATGATAATTTTTGCTTCATCACCGTCAACGCTGATATCTTGCACGATTCCCATTTCGACAATGCTGATACCCATGTGAGGGTCATTAATTACAGAAACTGCATCTCTTATTGAATTAACTAATTCTTCTGACATTTTATAGTCACCTCATAATATTGAATAAATTTGTATAACACTTATTATATTTCTATAACATATTTAAAGATTATTGTTTTCAAAAATTATTTTACTCTATGCTTGATTTTAACGCCGATTCCGTTTGAACATTCTTCCATTTCACGGCCTGTTAAAATGGCCTTTCCTACACCAACAACAGTGTCGTCTTTAACAACGACCACTTCATCATTAGGGATGATGTTGTGACTTGCTTTGTTGATTCCCGGAGCAAAGACAGTATTTGTCTCCAAATCAAAATCGATATTAACAATATTGATTCCCAAATCTTTTAAAATCTCTCCACCAGCCAAATTCAAACGGTAAAGTCCATAATCTTTATTTAAAAGCGCAATTTGGGTTCCGTCAACGATGATTTTTTTGTGGTATCTTCCTTTAGTTTTCACATTATCAGGTATGAAATCCTCTGCTTCAGGGCCGAACTGATAAACTGCAATTGACCTGAGTTCATTTAGAACCTTATCTCTTCTGTTAATTTTATTGTGATTTTTAAGTTCCATTCTTAAGTTGTAAATTGAATCAGGGGAAGTTGGCTTGCCGTTTTTGCAGGTCAATGTAAAGTCATCCAGGAACGCTTCACAGGATTCCAGATATCCTCCTGCAAGATGGGCTATGACATTCTTGCCTTCACAATACTTTTCAATCAGTCTGCCGGTTTCTCTAATTTCATCCTGTGACCATGAACCTGTGGTACTGACATCATATGATTGTATTGGAAAAGTATTTTCAAGTTCCCTTGGACAGATTCCAAATGGTGAAGTCACGATAAGTTCTTGAAAAGATCTGGTGACTTTTCTAAATGCTTGATGGGACTTGGAATTTGAGTAAGGTTTTTTCATGCTGCATGGAAGTAAAACAACGCTGTCTCCAACAGGTTTCATCCACTCCATTCTCTGTCTCCATCTGACTGCTTCAGGCCTGTATAAAGATTCTTCACTGGAACATATTACTTTCATTGTTAATCATCCTTAAAAGCTTGTATCAACTCTTCATCAAGTTTTATTAAACGTTTAATATTATCTTCGGGATTTTCCATTCTGGATTCCCATTTTTTAATTACATAATCAACATCAACTTCTTTTGTCCCGCTAATCAGATTATCCGCATGTGCAACAATTTTTTCTTCCAGACTTTGGGGAACATAAGATTTTTCAAAAAGGTCCAATGTAGAGGACTCCTCTTTTGTAATTCCCGCACCGATATGTCTTTCTATAATATTCAATACATTCTCGGGATATCCGTATCCTCGTGCAATTTCACATCCGACAACGGCATGTCTGATGCCATGGGTTCTTGACCTTCCGATGTCATGCAGTAAAGCGCCTGTTTTAATTAGCTCTTTATCAGCTTTAGGGAAATTTTCAGCTATTTTCTGCGCTTTTATGCAAACTGCTATTGAGTGGTCAATAACATTCTGCGGTGTATTTTCCTTCTTAAGAATTTCAATTTCTTCCATTTATATCATTGATTGTCAATTGCATCTTCGAATTTTTTGAAATTCTTTTTGTCGATGGTTATTCTTCTTTTCAATAAGCTTTTTTCTTTTTTGGCGTCATATGGTTCCAATTCATAATCACATACCGGACAGTAGAATTCGTATTCGGAAGATTCGGTATAATCTCCTTTGTAATGTTCCGGATTCATACAGCAGACAAAGTAAAGGTTATTTTCTAAATTGTCTAATGCTTCCTGTCTTTCATTTAGTCTGTTTGTATAGAATTCAGTGATTTTTTCAATATATTCGTCCTGGTCAAATTTCCAGGTGTATGTGAACCATTGAGTTTCAGGGTCTTTATTTCTTTTATAAGTAGCTATTGAAGCATCATGCAGTTTATATAATAATTTTCTAACGGTATTCAGTTTAATTCCGGTTTTTTCATGAATAGCTTCATCAGTTTCAACGCCTTCAATTAATGCTTCGATGATTGCTTTAACATTTTTTAAATCATCATCGTCTACAATTCCTTCTAAAAAATCGTTAACTATTGGATTGTTTATCATGTAATAATACCCCTAAAACTATAATATAAAATATTTATTTTTTCTATTATAAAAACTTAGTTGATTTTTCTTATTATTACTGCAGGGGTATGGGTTATGCTATCGAGGGCTTCAATCGTCACTTCAGTTTCTGAAGTTCCTAAAACTTTCTTAACGCTATGGATAGTTTTCATTTCAGTTGATAATGATTTCTGATAGTCTTCTGCAATGTTGGCTATTTTCAGGCCTTCTTCAACACTGATCTTTTCACTGCATCCGAGAGGTGTTGATCCCATGTTTTCACTCAGCTGGCCTTTCATATATCCGAAAAATCCTCTATCGGCTTCAATTCCCTCAATGGCTATTGGAAGGCCGGTAAAGTACTTCCCGTTTTTCATATATGTCGCATCGGTGTCGATTATCATCACACAGACGTCCTTTCCTATTTCATCTTTAATCTCACGAGCTACCTTTTCAGGATTTTCGGGCAGAAGTGAAACGCATGTTCCCGGAGCATTACTCAAATCGATTCCTGCCTCTGAAGCGGGTTTCAATGCATGTTTGAGGCCATATAATTGCAGAACGACTTCCTTATGAGCTTTTGTTTCTTCGGGAAGTCTTCTCAAATTTTTGATGGTTCTCTTTTTAATTCCCAATAGCGGTCCTAATATATAGCCCCAGAGGTATTTGCTCCATACTGTTGTCAGGAATTTGGCTGTAAGGGAAGGGGTATATTCTGCCTCATCAACCAGACGACCCTGTGAAACGGAAATCGGCGTTTCTGCGATTACCAAATAATCTCCATCTTTCATTAATTTGCGGGCAGGGATTATGATGGAACTTAAATCTTCATTAGGCTTTATATATCCAGTTTCAATTGGAATTACCATGTAATCTCCATTAATCACATGCTTTATGTTTTCATCTATCATATTAACTCTTAAATAATATATAATACAATATGATATTTAAAAGGTGAGTCAAATGAAAATAACATACTTTGAAAAACAGGGCGAAGACTACACGGATGAATTAATTGCGGCCGTAAAAGAAAGGCTTGATGAATCAGATGACATTGATACTATCGTTATTGCTTCTTCAACAGGTAAATCCGCATTAAAGTTATATGATGCAATAAACGGGGATGCGGAAATCGTTAATGTTACCCATCATTCAGGATTTAAGGAAGAAAATACCTTGGATATCAGTGATGAAATGCTGGATGCTCTTGAAGAAAAAGGTATTTCCACATTCATCGGATCACACGCATTCAGCGGCGCAAATCGTGGCGTAACCAATAAATATGGTGGTTATGCTCCACTGGACATTGTTGCAGACACCCTTCGTATGATTTCCCATGGTGTTAAGGTTGCATGTGAAATTTCAATCATGGCTGCCGATGCAGGGTTAATACCGGTCGGTGAAGAAATCATAGCTATTGGGGGCAGAGGCTCAGGAGTCGATACTGCAGTCATATTAACTCCAGTCAATGCAAAAGATTTGTTTGATTTGAAAATTCATGAAATAATTGCAATGCCAAGAGATTAAATTATCATTAATTTCATTTTTTCAATACTATTTTTATTTTTTTTCAATTATATAGTTGCATTTAAATATTAGTTTAAACAGAAATATTTAACAATTATTTTTATAGAACGTATGTGGGGTTAGTTCGTGAAATTTATAGATGATGCAATTAAAGAATCTGAAGAAAGAATGGAAAAAGTAGATTCCAAAAAAACTATTACATCCGATATGGACAATGATTTAATCGAGTTTATCCAAAAAACTAATATTTTTGTTGTGGGTGCTGGTGGTGCTGGAAACAACACAATTTCAAGATTATCTGAAATAGGTATTGAAGGTGCAGACACAATCACTGTCAATACTGATGCTCAAGACTTATATTACAGTCAATCTGATAAAAAAATTCTTTTAGGTAGAAAAACTTCCGGCGGATTAGGTGCAGGTGGAGATCCAAGTATTGGTGAAGAATGTGCCGAAGAAACCGAAGATGAAATAAGAGAATCACTTGAAGGCGCAGATATGGTATTTGTTACCTGCGGTCTTGGTGGAGGAACCGGTACAGGTTCTGCACCGATTGTCGCTAAAATAGCTAAAAAGTTAGGTGCTTTAACTGTAGCTGTTGTCACAATGCCATTTTCAGCTGAAGGTATCAGAAGAAGAAACAATGCTGATGAAGGTTTAGAAAAACTTAAAGAAGCTGCAGATACTGTAATTATTATTCCTAATGATAAATTGTTAGAAGTAGCTCCAAATCTCCCATTAACTAAAGCATTTTTAGTTTCCGATGAAATTTTGGGAAGAGCTGTTAAAGGAATAACTGAGTTAATCACCAAACCTGGTATTGTAAGTTTGGACTTCGCTGATATTAAAAGTATCATGGAAGGCTCCGGTATGGCAATGATTGGTATGGGTGAATCCGACTCTGGAGACAGAGCATTGGAATCCGTACATGAAGCTTTAAGCAGTCCTTTACTTGATATTGATATTTCAAATGCTACTGGTGCTTTAATCAATATTTCCAGTGGTGAAGATTTAACATTACATGAATCTGAAAAAATCGTGCAGGTTGTTGCTGATAAATTAGACCCTGAAGCTAATATTATTTGGGGTGCTCAACTTGATCCTTCATTACAAAGCACTGTCAGGACAACTATTGTTGTTTCAGGCATTGAATCCGGTGATGGAGCATCAAATGCTGATTTTGATGATGATGCTGATGAATCTGCCGGTGAAGCTCAAAGTACTAGTGATCAATTAGATGATTTTATTGATGGTATTTTCTAAATCCATCACTAAATTTTTATATTTTTTCGTAGTTATAGAAAACTTTATAAATAAATAAATCTTAAATTATTTATGATTATTATTTTGTTATAATTTACTAAATTTTTTATTTTGGGTATTTAAATGAATGTACAAGAACGTTTTGATAGATTTGTTAAAGATAGTAAAAGAGTATTAAAAGTATCAAGAAAACCGGATATGTCTGAATACATAGACTTTGCTAAGATTACTGCTTTAGGTATTTTAATTATCGGTGTTATTGGTTTTGTTATAGTTTTAATCGGTCAATTAATTGGTTTATAAAACCATTCTTTTATTTTTTTTAATTATTGATCCCAATTTAATTATGATAAAATTTTAATTTTTCATTTTCAAAATATCGTTTTTTTGAAAACTATATATACTATTATTTATAGATATATTGATATTATAGAAATCTATTTTACAAGATTATTTTTTATCTTGTTACATTGTTTTTATAATAACTTTTAACTTAATATATGATTTTATTAACAATAAGAATATTGAAATAGGTGAATTTTTCATGGAAGATACTAATAGTTCCATATATGCTCTAAAAACCTCTGTAGGTCAAGAAAGAAATGTTGCCAGACTTTTGGCCCGTAAAGCTAAAATGCCTGGTGTAGGTATTTCATCAATTCTTGTTCCGGAATCTTTAAAAGGGTATATTCTAGTTGAATCTGATACAAAAATAGATTTAAGAAATCCTAACTTGAAAGTACAACATTTAAGAGGTGTTGTTGAAGGTAAAGGAGGAATTACCTTTGAAGAAGCTAAAAGATTCTTGAAACCAGAACCGATTATTTCCTCAATTCAGAAAGGAAGTATTGTTGAACTTATTTCTGGTCCGTTTAAAGGTGAAAGAGCTAAAGTGGTTCGTATTGATGAATCACGTGAAGAAGTTGTTCTTGAGTTAATAGAAGCAGCAGTTCCGATTCCGGTAACTGTTAAAGCTGATCAAATAAGAATAATTCAAAAGGAGGCTGACTGATGGCTAAAGATACAGTCGAAGTTCTTATCGAAGGTGGAAGCGCTACTCCTGGACCTCCATTAGGCCCAGCTTTAGGACCTTTCGGTATTAACATGATGCAAGTAGTTGACGAAATTAATAAAAAAAGTGCTGACTTTGCAGG
>NZ_JAZUMY010000058.1:0-9907 GCF_045603845.1 Methanobrevibacter sp. | reverse complement strand
ATTATATACAATGGATTTTGCCCGTATACTATACAAAATATTTACTACTTTTAGCTCTCTAATTATAATATAACACAAAGAAGCATATATTTTTATTACTTTTAAATTTACCCGATATTTCAAAAATTTTATTACTTGTTTTATATAAAAAATATAATAAATAATATAATGAGAATATTACTGGAAATAATGAAATCTTTTTTTTGATAATGTTTTTGAAATGGGATAATTCTTTCAATGCAAACATATTAAAACTCCCATGTCTTTTTATTTCGTTTAAATATTTTTTCATTATTTTTTATTCCCATTATCTGAAATCCGGATTTTTGAAATATGTTTTTCACCTAATATTATTCACTTTTTGTGAATAAAAATTCACATTTTAGCAAAGTTTAAATAGTCCAAAATCATTGTTTTTATTATAGGCAAATGTGAAAATATTTGCATTCACAATAAAATTTCTTTGAAGTTAATTTTTTAAATTTAATTGATGGAGAGGATTTTCAATGGCGCGGAGCGATAAAACTTTGGAAGACATTTTGAATATTATTTTTTATGATAAACCGTCAACTCAAGATGAAATTGCCGAAAAATTAAAGATTAGTCGAAGATATGTTACTCAATTGCTTAAACCATTAATTGAAGAAGACATTGTCAAAAGGGCTTATGTCATCGATTTGAATAAATATGATGAAATTTATGGCTCTTCAGACCCTATCTTCAATATCAAACAGCATTCCGCATTTTTTTTAATTGAAAACATGCTAAGCAGCATGAGCGAGCATGTTAAAGAACAGGTCCAAATGTCTTTCGATGCCATTTTAACTAATGATAAGGACTTGGCAGAACAAGCTTTAAAACTGGATTTTACCACAAATAATATGTATGAAAAAGTTCGCGCATCTGTTGAAACTGTCGTTGATGTTGATCCCCATTCCAAACTTTCCAAGATTTTATTGTTCAGCGAAGCGGCATACAATTATGAACGCATTGGAGATTATTCAGGTCATATTGCCAAATTTGTCATTAATGAGAAGACTGCCGTAGACGATGAACTTTTAGATATATTAAAAAAAATGCATAAATATGCACAAAAATCTATTTCATATGCAACTGATGCTTTTATTAATGGGAATATCGACTCACGTGGAAATTTGATGGATACAGAAGAAAAAATTCATGAAACTCAACAAAAAGCCATGAATCTCATTGCCAACCAAATGGTTGAAACTTCTTTTGAGGATATTGAAATGTCCAATTATTATATTTACATATCCCGTGTAGTGAAATCATTCGAAAGAATGGGCGATATCTCAGTGGAAATTATGGATTTGGCTGCTGAATTCCATAAGGATATTCCAAGGCCAACAACTCCACGTTCATTTAGAGAAAAAATTTAAAAAGACAATGCCAAATTTCTTCTCAGGAGGAGATCTTATATCAAATAATAAACCGCAAGAAACGTTTAGGGGAAAAACTGACAGGGCTATTAAGAAACGACCCCCATGGAAGGAATACAACCTGCATATAGTTTGTTTTGTTCTGGTTGCCATTTCAATGGCCATTGGAGTTAAAGAGATTAGAATCACTGATACCATAAGTGTTTTATTATTGCCTTTAATATATGCCCTAATCATGGGTTTGGCTCTCTTTTTAGCAAAACCTATAAAATTTATAGGTAAAAAGCAATCAAAGGTAGCTGAAGGAGCAATGGTTTTATTTATAGGAGTTTTAATTGCTAAATTAGCTATTTCGAGCGGACAATCCATTGATATTATTTTTAATGTCGGCCCCGCCTTGATTTTACAACTTTTGGGGGATTTGGGCACTCTTATAGCATTGCCCGTTGCTTTGCTTTTAGGATTTAGAAGAGAAGTAATCGGTATGGCAAGTTCCATTTGCCGCGAACCTAACTTGGGAGTCATTATCGACAAGTATGGTTTCAAATCCCCTGAGACAAGGGGAGTTTTAGCCATTTTTGTTATAGGATCCATTATCGGCACTCCTTTTATCAGCTTTTTTTCAAGCATATGCATTTCGCTCATACCTTACCATCCATATGCCTTTGCAATGGCTTCAGGCATAGGAAGCGCAAGCATGAATGCTGCAGCATTGGTTCCATTGGTGCATATGTACCCTGCCATGGCTACCCAATTGGAGGCCTTTGCAGGATGCAGTAACATTCTTTCATTTTGTTTAGGTATTTACATGTGCATATTCATTTCCCTGCCTCTTGCAGAAAAATTGTATAAATGGTTATCTCCAATCATAGGTAAAGGTGAGGGGAGAACCATTGATGACGAATATGCTATTGAAGGAGTAAAAGATGATAAATATGCTACTTCTGAGGATTTAAGTTCTGGTAAGATTGAAAGATGGGTCACTTTCCTCGTACTTTTCTCAATCATCGTCACAGTTGGAAATTTCATAGGTTACCATACCCCTTTGCTTGATGTGTTCATCGGAATGCTAATCATTTCAATTATTACCCTTATCGGAATGTGCCTTGAGAGGATAATTCCATGGGATATCCCATCAATCATTTATATAAGTTTACTTGGTATTTTTTTAGCCATTCCTGGAGTTCCAACTTCAGACATTATAATAACTTATGTCTCTCAAATTGAGTTAACTACAATCTGCACTGCATTTTTAGCATATGTCGGTATTGCAATCGGTAACGATTGGGAGGAATTTAAAAAGATTGGTTGGAAAGGAATCATTATAGCAATAATCGTAATTTCCGGAACTTACCTCGGTTCTGCAAGTATTGCAAATCTGGTCTTATTTGTAACAGGCATGATTTAACAAATCTATTTTTCATTATTTATATCATATTAGTTTTCTATTATGCGAAATAGTAATATAATTTTTATATAATATATATAATTGAAAAAGATTTGCAGGAACTGGCAAGTATTGCTTCAGATGCAAAAACAATCCAGCTGCTTTCAGCCAACCCCTTGGTTATGACTTACAACAGGTTTCGTCCTATTCTTGAAAAAATCAATGAATATCTTCCAGAAATAGAATATATCTATACTCAAACAAGGGTTTCTGATTTGCGCAACAAAACTGTTGAGGAACTTGAAAGTCTGAAAGAATTGGGTTTAAGAGAAATTTCTCTTGGTGTGGAAAGCGGAGATGACTGGACATTAAAAAGAATAAACAAAGGTTATACTTCAAAAGACATTATAGAACAATGCCAAAAATTGACTGATGCCGGAATAGACTTTTGGATGAGTTTTTTAAATGGAGTTTCAGGTCGTGAACATAGCCACGAGCATGCAGTAAATTCTGCAGAAATATTCAGTCAGTGTAGGCCCATGCTTGTTGGAACGGGAGGTCTGACACTATTTCCAGGAACTCCTCTTTTAAAAGAAGCGCAAATGGGTGAATTCACACCATTGTCGGAAAAGGAAATGTTAATTGAACTTAAAACTTTCGTTGAACATTTAACCTGTGACTGTTCATTCATTACTCATCATACGGTATCTACCAGTTTGTCAGGCCCTCATTTTCTTGAAAGAAAAAGTCAAATCATTGATGTTTTAAGCAATGAAATTGAAAATGGTGATTTCGAAAGGATGGCACAAATAAGGAGAAATAAAAGGTCATTATGATAAATAAAAAATTTAAACGGACTGATCTGCTGCTGTCATTGTGCGGACTTAACTGCAGTTTATGCCCAATGTTTATTGAAAAAAGATGCACAGGATGTCGTGAAGGCAGTGCCTGTTATCTGACCTGCACAATAGCACCATGCAGCATTGAACATGGAAATATAGACTACTGCTTCGAATGTGAGGAATATCCCTGTGACAAATATGATGGAATTGAATTACACGATTCACTAATCACACACAGGAATCAGAAAAAGGATTTGCAAAAAGCAAAAACTATAGGAATCGAAAACTATCACAAAGAACAGCTTGAAAAAAAGGAAATCCTAAACCATATTTTAAACAGGTATAATATTGCCAACAGACATATCTTCTTCTGCCTGGCGGTAAATCTGCTTGAAGTTGATGACTTAAAACAGATATTAAAAGACTGCGATGAATCAACAAAAGATATGGATTTAAAGGAAAGATCAGATTATATAAAACATGAATTATATGAATTCGCCAAAAAAAGAAATATCATACTCAAATTAAATACAGGAAGATATTGACCTATTTAATTGAATATAATATTGACCTTACGATTGTAATCAAACAGACAATGCTGATTGCAATAGGATAGCCTAAAAAACCTATAATGAATCCTATAATTAGGAAAATGAATGGAATAATTATTACATTTTTCAAATCCAAAACTTCAGACAAATATTCGCTATCCTCATTTATTTTTATAAGATATCTGCTCATAATAAATAGAATAATATCCACCAAAATAAAATCCAAACCATATAAGGATTCGCTTAAAAGAGAATTCGGATTATTAGCAACAAAAATTGTCAAATAAGGAATCAGAGATATTACAAACATTAAAAGAATATTCAACCAAATAATTTTAGAATCAATTTTTTTCACATGAGCATATATCAAGTGGTGATATTGCCAGAGATTGGCACAAACAAGGAAACTGACAAGATAAGTGAAATATGAAACTTTCAAAGCTAAAATTCCTGCAATGGTAGCGGTTTCAGGCTGTGGCAATTCCAAAACCAAAACTGTTACAATAATTGCAATTATCGCATCATAAAAAGCTTCCAGCCTATTGGTTTCCATCAAGTTTTCCATTTTCATATTAAACTATTTTGATTTCATCATATTTTAAATATTATATAATAAGACTTAGAAATGAAGTCAATATACTGAAAAAACTATACAAAATATAAACACCTACCTAAAAAGGCCAAATCAATTCCTTAAAAAAAGACTTATTTTAAAAAAATATAAATATAGTGCGCTCAATAAAATCATGAAATAAGTTACATTATGTTAATTAATAAAAAACTTAATATTAACGATTAATAAGTTAAATAACGCTCAAATTATGCATAATAGATTTTGCCCGTATACTCTACAAAATATTTACTGCTTTTAGCTCTCAATTTATAATATTCAACTAAGAAGCATATATATTTTTATTACTTTTATTTGATTTTGAAAGATATAGGTTTTAACAGAACCAGAATATAGCTATGATGCTGTTTATTGCTTTTTACCGGAGCTAAATTTTTGATATGTAGGAAAAACTCCTTATTCATTGGGGAAGTGTTTTATGTGGCGCTTTCCCTTAAATATCTTAATCAAGTTTAAAAAACTTAACCCTCGAACCGACCGATAAATGGCCAGTTCTTAAATTTGACAAATCCATCTACTTCAAAACTAAAACAGGAATAGAGGGACAAGCCACTATTCCTCAAGCTTGACAAAACCCTTGTTGTTATGCAAATTTCTCGAATAAGCTTGTTAAAAGGAATTTTAGGCTTCATAATCCTGATTCGCCCTTGCTGATTGGGGATGTTAAAGACGAGAATGTTGTAAAAGAAGTTAATGAACCTAGCTATATTGATGCTCAAGCTAGATTAATTTAATGGCTATTTTTATAAAACCTATCAAAATTATATGGATAACTATTTTTTAAGAAAAATTTAAAAAATATATAGTAATAATAATCATTGAGGAAATATCATGAAAAATTACTCCTGCAGCAATTGTGGAATTATAAACTGCAAACACCAAGATTCAGAATATCCTAAATTCTGTCAAACAAAAGAATTAACACGTGATGAAATAATAGAAATTGAAAAACTCTACAATGAAGATAACAACAAAGAGATATCAAGGATCTCAGCAGAAATAGAAGAAGAGTTCTACTGCAAATACACAAGAGTAGAAGAAATCATAGAATTTGCCAAAAGACTAAAAATGAATAAAATAGGAATAGTTGCCTGTGTGGGGCTAATGGAAGAAAGCAGAACATTTGCCAAAATCCTTGACAAACACGACTTTGAAGTATATTCCGTAGCATGTAAAGTCGGAGCAATGAAAAAAACAGAAATGGCAGGTGTAGATGATAAAAAAACAAATATAACTGGAAATATAATGTGCAATCCGATACTGCAGGCAATAATACTTAATAATGAAAAAACAGACATTAACGTAATAATAGGGTTATGTGTAGGTCATGATAGTCTTTTCTATAAATATTCTGATGCCCTATGCACAACACTTGTAACAAAAGACAAAGTACTCGCACACAATCCTGTGGGAGCGTTATACCAAACAAACACCTATTATAAGAAGCTGATGAAAAGAGATTAGGTCAAATCTTTAATTTGATTCATATGTCCTTTTACCACCATGGCCTCCGAAGATTTGCCATTTTCCAGTGTTCAATTTATTAAATAGATTATTTCTTTCTTCTCGACAAAGGTCAGAATCAAAATCAACTGAGGTCATTAAAATTGGAGCATATCTATTATATTCTGCCTGTTTAGGAATCATGTCTTTCATATTTATAAAAATGTCTCCTGTAAATGCAATTTTATGTTCAAAATCAATTAGAACAGATTCTCCAGGAAGATGGCCTCCTTTTCCTTCATAAAGACTAAAATGCAATTCACCAAAATCAAAAACTCCAGTTTGTTCAAGGGGTTTTGTTATTGTTTGTTCATCCCCTACAACCTGAATTTTTTGAGGGGAAACAGGTTTATATGAAGTTAATATATTGCAAATACGGATATATGGTTTGTGAAGTGGATTTTTTTCACGGAAATTGCTTTCATTGTTATATTCTGATTTCAGTGATTCTGCACTTTTGCTGCTGGCATAGACAATGTCAAAAAGGGGCAACAGTCCGCAGTGGTCAACGTCGGCATGAGTTATGAATACCTCTTTTGAAATATTGTCAAAATCAGGGATGATTTCCTTGATGATTGAAAGCATTTCCTTTTCATAACAGGCATATCCGGTATCAATGAATAAGTACTTGCCATAGCTTTTTATGATTGCAATGTTGCTTCCGCAGGGAGGTTCGATAAGTGTTATTTCACTATTTTCGGTTATTTTATGGTTTGTTATTCTTGGTGTGAAATTCTCTCCTTTTGAAGCTGAAATGATTTCTGTAAATCTGCTTATGCTGTCAAAGGTATGGAACGGCAAAACCCCGCTTTCGTTAAGCATTTGCATCACCAAGTTTGTATTGATGATCAGTTCATTTTTGGATTCATCTGAGATATCCACTGTAGATGATATCTGATTTACAAAGTTGTTGTAAAAAAAGCTATTGTCATAAATCTTATTAGCATAATTTGAATTAATTACTTTAATTGGACATAATTCGCTTGCCTTTTTCATGAATGTGTTAACATTTTCTTGGTTTTCAACAATGAGACCCATCTTAAAGAACTGGAATTCCTTATCTGTCTGTTGGGAACTGATATATGTAATGTTGAAATTAAAATCACTGATTAACTCTAAAATTGGTGTAACAGCACCGGGGATATCTTTAAGCTTAAATTCAAGTAGCACTACATCGCGATGATCTAAATCATGTTGGATATATCCTATGAACATTAATTCATGAGTTGCTTTTTCAAGATTTTCAGGACTTCCTTCAACATCGATAAATAATAGATGGGAATCCACAGATTTATTATAACTCACCCGAGTAATATTTATGTCCAAATCGGACAAGCATTTGCTTGCCTTTAAAAATGCGCCGATATGATTGGGCATTTTTGTAATAAATGTATTATTCATGTCATCACTGTAAAATATTTTTGCTTTTATTTTATATGTTTATATAAAAATAAGTTTGCAATAATATATTTTTTTGAACTTATATAATATAGTTTTCACTATGGTTCAATTGGGCAAGTTTGAATTCGCGATTCATTTTTAAAATATGTTTGGTGGAATTTAATAGTGAATTCCTTTTCGCTTTTGCATGATTTTCTCTATCATTAAATTTGAGTGCAGTAAAAAAAGAAAAATAATTGAAATTTAGTTCTTTCCTTTTTATTTAAGGTAATGAATCAATTGGAAAGAACTATTGCCGGTATTAGTTTATCGATTTTCCAAGTTCGTATGCTTGTTTTAATTCAGGTTTTCCTTCAGTATCTCCAGGCTGTGTTACATGACCGCATAGGAGTTTGCCGATACTTTTCCATCCCATGTGTTTTTCTAAATTGTCATACCATATCTCACTTTCTTCAAATCCGGTACCTTCTGCAGCCATGATGAGAATGCTCTCTTTCACTGGATTTTTGTAGTTGTCACATTCTGCAACGGCAAACAAACGGTCAAATGCATTCTTAAGAAAACCTGAAATGTTCCAGTAATATAATGGTGATGCTAAAACCACAATATCGGCATCAATATATTTCGGATATATTTCATCCATGCCATCCTTTTGTGTACATGGATGTTCGCTATTTTTACCTCCTTTCCAGCAGCCTATGCATCCATTTATTTTCATTGAAGAAATTATGAATTCTTCAACTTCATTTCCGGCTTCTGTTGCACCTTTAATAAACTCTGCTGTAATTGAAGATGTATTTCCCTTTTTTCTTGGACTTCCATTCAAAATAATTATTTTTTTAGCCATAGTTCACCTCATTATCAAGTATTCTATTGGATTGTATTTGAATTTTGATTATATGCTTTTGCAACAGCTTTCCATTCACCATCAATCTTCAACATGAGCAAAACATCTGTAAAATCAATTCTTCCACCCCAGCTTTCTTCAAGTACTCTTACAACAGCTAATGTTTCTTCTAAAAGAAGAACATCAACTCTTGCATTAAATTCATCGCCGGCAGCAACACTGTCTACATTATCATAGAATTGTTCAATAGAACCATGTTCCAAGTTCCCATCCAAATATCCAAACAGCACAGCTTCATCAACAAATAATTCTCTTGCGTATTCGCTGTTTCCTTTTGCAACACTTTTTACAAATTTTTCTGCTGCTTTTTCAACAGCTTCATATTCATCAATATTTGATCTCATAATTAGTAGTTGTGAGATTATCGGTTAAAAATAATCTGTAATTTTAAAATTACTTAATAATTTATAGTATCATTTAATAAAAAGAATAATATGAATATTGAAGATATATGTCCTGTGAGTGAAACACTGGATTTTTTTAGTAGAAAATGGGTTCTATGCATATTGATGGACATGTTTAGAGGAAAAAAGCATTTCACAGAATTTCAGGAATCAAATCCTACATTAAGCAACCATGTCCTATCCAAAACATTAAAATATATGGAAGATGTCAAGTTAATCAAAAAAGAAACAATTGAAGAAAAAACAAGGAACAAAACATACTACAAACTGCTTGATAAGGGATTGAAAGCTAATAAAATATTGTATGAATTAACTGTTTACTCATTAAATGAATTGGAATGCAGCAAATTGAATGATGATGTTAAAAAGGAAATTTTTGAGCAATATAGTAACAGTTTAAAATAATTACTTCATTTTATTATTTTTAGAAAAATGTGTCTAGGGTTCATTCACACTTTTTATAGAAATCATAATTCTGATTTTTTGTTGATTTTATGTTAATGGAAATCTGTTGTAACGGAAGTAAATGGACGGGGCTATGTGATTATGCAAACTAAATAATTTCTATACTCTTATGCAAAAGCTAACATGAAGCTGGTCATAAGGAATCAAAAATTGCATAATCCTGATTCGCCATTGCTGATTGGTGAGGTTAAAGAGAGTGATGTTGTAAATGAAGTCAATGAGCCAAGCTATATTGATACACAAACTAGATTATTTTAATATTAATTAATCAAGTCTTTCATAAAGTCGCAGTTAGTAAATATTTATTATTGATAAAATTTAAATTAATTATTATCTAATAATCTATGGTGGTTATTAATGTATAATAGAGTTGAGATTGCTCGTGAGTTTGCAAATGCAATTAACAGTGATAAAAT
>NZ_JAZUMY010000057.1:0-20486 GCF_045603845.1 Methanobrevibacter sp. | reverse complement strand
AGCAGAATTTAAACTATCCGTAATATTAACACCAGTCGCATTAGCAGAACCAGTATTATTCACAGTAATATTAAACCTTACAACATCACCAACATAAACAATTGACTCATTAACAACCTTAGTCACATTCAAAATAACAGTTCCTGCAGTAACATTCTCACTGGAATCATTGATTTTAGTATCATTCTCATGAGAGATAACGCTTGCAACATTGCTGAAATTACCTTCCTTAATAACACGAACCTTCAACACAACACAAGCGGACTCATTAACATTGATTCTATTAATATTCCAAGACACAACACCATTACTATAAGTAGCATCAGGATTCAAATTATCAATAAATTCAAATGCAGAATCAAGCCTATCAGTAATATTAACACCAGTAGCATTAGAAGGACCATTATTAGTCACATTAATGGTAAATTTGACTAAATCACCAACAATAACATTAGTCACATTAACAGTCTTATTAACATTTAAATTAACAACCGGATCAACACTGATGTTTGTTCCATTTTCAGACGGAGTACTGTATTCTTTAGATTTAACACTAACAACATTCCTGAAAGTACCGTTAGTAGTCACATTAACAACAACCCAAACAAGAACGCTCTCACCAGCATTAACACGACCAATATCCCAGAAAACAGAACCTGTTGAATTAACACCAGTAACACCAGTAACATTACAACCAGAACTAACATAAACCAAACCAGCAGGCAAAGTATCAGTCACATTCACACCAGTAGCATTACTTGGACCATGATTAGTCACAGTAATATTAAATCTGACCAAATCACCGACACTAGCATTACCAGTCAAATTAGAAAGCTTAACCACAGTCAAATTAACAACAGGATTAACTGCGACATTGGTTACATTGGATGTATTTCTTCCGCCTTCAACTGAATCTACAATAGCTACATTTCCAAATGTACCGTTTCTTGTTAAATTGACCTGAACCCAAAGTTTAACTGAAACATTTTTGGTTAAATTACCTATTGTCCATTTTACGACTTCTGTTCCGTTAGGTAATGTTATTTTATCACTGACAACTGATGTTAAGTTGCTGCCTGAATTGATATAAACCAGTCCTTCTTCCAGATAATCAGTAATATTAACGCCTGTGGCATTGGAAGGTCCCAGATTAGTTACAATAATCGTAAAGTTAGCCAAATCATAGACACTGGCATTACCTTTAATATCTGAAGTCTTATTGATTGTTATATTAACTGCAGGTTTTACTTTAAACAAGGTTGAATTTGAACTGCCCATGATTGTTTCATTTCCTTTAAATATTACAGTAGCATTGTGAATACCTGCAATCAATCCTGATACGTTATTGACTTCTCCCACACCATTAACTATTTTCATTGTAAAGTTGTGAGTGTTGTTTATCCTGATTGTGACGTTTGCAGTCAATTTGTTTCCATCCCAGTCAGTCAGGTTAACTTTTACCGTTGCATTGTCTCCAAAGTCAATGTCTGCAACACTGATGTTTACTTTTGATTTTTTGATTGAAGCGGAATCAGTCAATGCCTTATAATACTTATCTTCAAAGTGATAGAACTTAAATGATGCTTTTGAATCTGCATCATCAGCGAAATAATATCTGAATACTCCATTTCCGTCTGTAATGACCGTTGCATTGGATATTGATTCACCGGAAGTAGTAAGTCTTTCAACAGTAATGTTCTGCCATACTTCAGCAGTGCTTAGCTCAGGAACTTCATTTGTAACGTTTTTACCGTTTACACCCCAGTAAGTCACATCTGTAAATGAAACTGCTTCGGAAGTTCCGTCGTTCCAGATTGCATTTAGCAGATTGTCATTAGCTAAAAATACTCCTGAGACATAATATTTTCCGTCATCATCCACACCGAATGTTTTATTTATGAATTTGTCTGCATGCGCCTGGTTATCCAAAAGGGTTACACCGTTTAATTTGTATTTAGATCCTTTTGCATAAATAGCTGAACCGTTTGTTGCATTGTTGTCTGTAATTTCAGTCATTTCAATTAAGATGTTTTCAGCATTATCCAGATAGATTGCACCACCATATTTGGCCAGATTTCCGAATATGGAAGATGAATCTGTAATGTTTACATTATCTGCAACAATATATATTGCTCCACCGTTTTCTGTTGCCTTGTTATATTTTAATGTGGAATTTTCAATAGTGTTATTTTCTGCATTTACATAAATTGCTCCACCATAACTTGCAGTGTTATTGTCAAATGTGGAATTGATTATATTGTTATTTTTAGTAATAATGTAAACGGCACCACCGTATTTTGCAGTATTGTTTTTGAAAGTGGAATTTCTTATAGTATTATTAATTGCGTTTACATAATTAGCATCACTGATGTAGATTGCACCACCACGTTCTGTTAATATATTTTCATAAGTTACATAATTGTTTTCAAATGTTGAATCTTCTATTGTATTGTTTATACTGTTAATACAGATTGCTCCACCGTTGAAAGCGGAATTATTTATGAATGATGAATTTTTAACAGATACATTATCAGCACGAATATAAATAGCTCCACCATCATATGCTTTGCTTGTATTGGTGAAAGTACAGTTTTCAACAAGGCTATATTTTGCAGCTGAATCGAAATAGATTGCTCCACCATTATGTTTTTCATAAACAGTGCCGTTTGTGAAGTTACAGTTAATGAAACTGATATAAGGAGCTATAATATAAGCTGCACCACCTGCTCCGTTACCTGCATGGCCAGGTTCACTGGCATGAGTACTACTGTTAATGAAAGTACAGTTTACAAATTCAGTATTATTAGCTTTTGTATTGGCCATGTAAACGGTTCCACCCTGTACAGCAGTATTTGAATCAAATGTAGAATTTACAATATGTGAACTTGCAAACTGATGGCTAATAGCTCCACCGTGCTCTGCCGCTTCATTTCTTGTGAAGTTACAGTTTGATATTGTTAGATTTTTACCTGTGGAATGGTCATCACCGGAATAAATTGCACCTCCGTCACGTTCTGCTTTATTTTCAATGAAAGTACAACCTTCAATAGTACCATTGTCACTTCTAAACCAGTCAATAGCTCCACCGTGACGTTGTGCATAATTATTATAGAAAGTTGAATTTACAATGGATGAATTTGAAGCCACATCACTTCCCGCAGACCAGTAAATAGCACCACCATATCCAGAATGATGGGAAGCGTTAGCAAGGTTTACCGCTTTGTTGTCCTCAAAGTAACATTGAATTATTGCATCGTTGGATGAGCCTCCTTCCCAGTAGATTGCACCACCTTTTGCTTCTGTATGATTAGCAATGTTATGTGTGAAATTGGAGTGAGAAATTATAGCTGTTCCTCCTGCATTATACATTGCTCCACCCCACTGTGCGAAGTTTTCTTCAAATGTGGAGTTGAATACATATGTATGAGGACCTAAATAAACTCCACCTGCATTGGATGATGCATAGCTTTCCGATACATTGGAATGTAGAATATTCGTATTGTTTCCATTGATGAAAATCGCACCACCATATGTTGCATTGTGACGCGTGAAGTTTGATGAATAAATTGTAGCATTAATACCGTCAACATAAATTGCTCCACCATTTCTATAAGCCACAGACTGATTGAATTTGGAATTTGAGATATTGGAATTACTTCCTTTAATATATATTATACCACCGAATCCGGCCTGACTGAATGAGAAATTGGAGTAGTCAACATGTGCATTTTCACCATAAATGTAAATTGTTCCACCGTTTGTATTTCTCGTCTCATTAACAATATTATGCTTGAAATCGGATTTTTCTATCGTGATATTGTCCCCTCTAACATAGATTGCACCACCTTCGGTACTTGTACAGAATTCAAAGTTGGAACCGGTGATATTTGTGTTGTTTCCTTCAACATAAATGGATCCACCACGACCCTGTGATGCATTGTTATGTGTCAGATTGGAGCCCATGATTGTAGTATTGAGACCTTTGATATATATCGCTCCACCGGAGCCGTTTGCATATGAAAAGCTGAACTCTGTTGAATTGAGTATTGCGCGGTGACCTTCGACATAGATTATACCACCGTCCTGGTTTGCATGAGTGTGAGTGAAGTTGGAGTCTGCCAAATAGGTGTCGTTTCCTTTGATGTAGACCGCTCCACCGTTTGTAGCGTTTACAAATTCAAAGTGTGAATCAGTAATGTTTACGTCGTTTCCGTCAACGTATATTGCACCACCCTTTTCACCTGCGGAAGACTTGTCGAAGTTGGAGCCTGAAATGCTTGCACCGTTACCGGATATATATAGTGAACCTCCTGAAACTTTAGCAGTTGTTAGCGTGAAGTTGGATGCTGAGATTCTTGTAGTATTTCCTTTAATGTAAATAGCTCCACCATTGGTTGCATTATGCATTCTGAATGTGGAGTATTCGATTGTAGTGTTTGTTCCTCCAACATAGATTGCTCCACCGTATTCATATGCTTCTGATTGCATGAAATTGGAATGAGTAATGTTGGTATTGTTACCTTCAATGTAGATGAATCCTCCATCGCTGGACTTACTCATCGTGAAATTGGTTCCGGATATTAAAGCATTTTCACCTGCAATGTAAATAGCTCCACCGTCACCATTTCTGGTGGTTACGTTGTTCTGTATAAGTCTGGAATCATAGATTGATGCGTTTGCTCCTTCAATATACATTGCACCACCGTTTTCACTTATGGAGTATTGGATTAATGAGCCTGTAATGTTGGTATTGTTACCCTTAATGAAGATGGATCCTCCAAGGCCTGTTGATGCATTGTTATATGTGAAATTGGAGTTTGAAATCTTTGTATTTGCACCGTTGATGTAAATTGAACCTCCGGACTGGTTGGAATAGGACATGTTGAATTTGGAATTGTCTATTTTTGAGTTGTTACCGTTGATGTAGATTACACCACCGTTTCCTGATGCGTGGTTGTGAGTCAGATTGGAGTTGGATATGACAGTATTTTCACCGTTAATGTATAATGCTCCACCAGTTGCAGCAGCACCATATTCAAAAGAGGAATCCTTAATGTTTGTGTCATTTCCTTCAACATACAGTCCTCCACCGGATACAGTTGCATTATAACGTTCAAATACTGAATCAGTGATGTTTGTTCCGCTACCGTTTATGTATAATGCTCCACCGTTTCCGCCGATTGTACTGACAGGACCCGTTTTTAATCCTTGAGCCTGGGAAATATTGGAGTAGCAGTCCGTGATTGTAGTGTTTTCACCACCGACATAAATTGCTCCACCATTACCATTAATAGCTAGAGATATTGTGAAGTTAGAACCTGTAATATTGGTACGGTTACCTGCTATATAAATCGCCCCACCGTTTCCTCCTTGAGCAAATGGACCTCCACGAACAGCTCGTGTAATATTAAAGTTAGAATCTGAAATTTCAGCATCATTTCCACCAACATAAATAGCACCTCCAGTACCGTTTAATGAATTGACAATCGTAAAGTTTGAAGCTGAAACATTTGCATGTTCACCGTTAATATATATTGCTCCACCATTTGTTGCATTGTGGAGTGTAAAAGTGGAATCTGACACTTTAGCACCGGTTCCTTCAATATAGATTGCTCCACCATCAGACAATGCTAAAGATTGTGCAAATGTTGAGTTAGCTATTTCAGCATCACTACCGTTAACATAAATAAAACCACCCATATTTGCAGTGGATCTTACAAATTGAGAGCCGTTGATGAGAGCATCATTACCTGCAATGTAAATAGTTCCACCGTTACCGTTTGCATCAGTGACATTGTTTTCTATGAATCTGGAATTCAATACATTGGCATTGGTTCCGTTAATGAACAGTGCACCACCATTTGTACTTGTGGAATGCTGGAAGAATAATTTATTTAATGTTGTGTCATCACCTTTTACATATATTGCTCCACCATAAGCCTGTGATGCATTGGTATTTGTTAAATTGGAATATGAAATTTCAGTATTTGCCCCGTTAATGTAAATGGCACCACCGGATTCATTAGAATATGAGAAAGCGAATTCTGATTTTGTAATGTTGGTATTATCACCGTTAATGTAAATGGCACCACCGGATTCATTGGAATATAAGTATTTGAATTCTGACTGTGTTATATCGGCATTACTACCATTGATGTAAATTGCACCACCGTCAACTGCAGCGTGGGTGTGAGACATGTTGGATTTGGAAATGTAAGTGTCTGCTCCTTCAATATAGATACAACCACCATATTGTGACTGACCGAATTCAAATGATGAAGAAGTGATGTTTGCCCCATTACCTTCAGCATATAATGCACCACCGGATAGTGAAGAGCTATATTCTCTGAAGTTTGAATATAAAATTGAAGCATCTGTACCGTTAATATATATTGCTCCACCATTTCCCCCACCAGCTCTTGGTCCTCCTCTTTTAACAGAAACTGTAGTACGGAAGTTACAGCAATAAACTGTTGTGTTTGCACCACCTGCATAGATAGCTCCACCATTACCGTCAAAAGCATTGGTTACTGTAAAGTTGGAATATGAAATGTTGTTGTTATCACCGGTTACATATACTGCTCCTGCATTTCCAAAGTTAGCGAAACAATATGAGAAGTTTGCCAGAGTTACATTGTTATTATTACCTTTGATGTAAATTGACCCACCGTTAGTTGCATTAGCATATTTGAAAATGTTATTTGTAATCAGATTACTGTCTCCACCGACATAAATGGAACCACCGTTTCTTCCTGCATGTGACATTAAAAATATGTCATTTTTGATTTCCGCATTTTTACCTTCAATGTAGATAACCCCACCGTCTCTTCCGGCTGAAGTCCTTGTGAAGTTTGAATCCAATATTTTTGTATCGTCACCTGCAATATAAATTGAACCCCCGTCAAGTGAAGCGTTGTTATATGTGAAATTGGATTTTGTAATGCGTGTGTTGGTACCTGCAATATAAATTGAACCGCCGTTTTCAGCAGTACAGTTTTGCAATACTGATTCTGTAATGTTATTATTATTTCCTGCAATATAAATTGATCCGCCATTTGCCTGAGATGCATTGTTACAAGTCAGATTGACATTTGAAATTGTGTTATGGTTACCTTCAATATAGATTGCACCGCCTGATTGATTGGAGTAAGAGAATGTAAAGTAAGATTGGGTTAAATTTGCATAGTCACCTTTGATATAAATGACACCACCGTTTTCGCTGGAGTGACTATGAGTTAAATTTGAGTCGAAAATGTATGTTTTTGCACCTTCTATATAGATGGAACCACCATTAATAGCTGATCCGTATTCAAAATTGACTTTTGTGATATTGACATTGTCACCTTTTACGTATAATGCACCACCATTGGTAGCGTTATAATAATTAATTGTCATGTTATTAAGTACAGCATCATTACCCGCAATGTATACTGCACCACCATCAACCGCTTTAGGGTATAAGATAGTAACATTATCCAATATTGCCTTATCTCCTTCAAGGTATATTGAACCACCATCACCATCAGCACTACATGCAGACAGTGTTGAATTGTATAAACCGCCCTGAATGTCAGAACCATATGTTGTGGTAACAGTAGCATTTAGAAATATTGCACCACCATCTACAGTTGCAGTATCACCAGTAAAACTGCAATCAGTTACAAGTGCACCTGTATCAAGGTATAGTGCACCACCTTTACTACCATTGTTACCATTGAATTGGACATCAGTGATGTTACATGATGAACCGCCTAAAAACATTGCACCTCCATAAGATGCATCATTACCTTCGAATTTTACTGTATAAATGGTACCGTTGTTACTGTGGTCCCAGTAAATTGCACCACCATATCCGCCTTCATTTTTAACGCTGTTGCCAATGAAGTTTACATGATGGATTTGACCGTTATCAGCCTCTTCTGCCCATGAAATTGCTCCACCATAATTTCCGGCATCATTTCCAATAAATTGTGCTAATTGAATAGTACCATTCTTACCAGACCATCTGATAGCACCTCCACGGTCTCCAGCATGGTTATTTCCAAAATAAGCAACACTGATTAATCCACGGGTACTGTTCATCCAGGATATAGCTCCCGCATTAACACTAGCACGGTTATTTTTAAAATCTGAGTTAAGAATTTTTCCATCAATTGTGTTTTCCCATCTGATTGCACCACCGTGACTCGCATTGTTATTAATAAAATGAGAATTCGTGACACTAGAAGAATTTCCTGAACAGAATATTGCTCCCCCTTCATCTTCAGCACTATTATTTATAAAATTAGACTGGTCTATAGAACCATCTGAACCGTCCCAATATATAGCACCACCATCCTGTGAAGCCGTGTTATTTGTGAAATTTGAGTTTACAATATATGTAGTTAAACCTTTTTTCTCAACAAATATGGCACCACCATTTCTTTTTGCAGTGTTATTTGTAAAATTAGAGTTTCTTACTTCACCTGTTAGGCCATCCCAGTAAATAGCTCCACCATCAGTAGCATTAGCAGTGTTATTAATAAATCTTGAATCTGATACAACACAACTAGGAGCTTGAATCTGAGCAGCTCCACCACCCTGTTTAGCGAAATTATCAATGAAAGTACAATTATGAATAGAGTTTGTATTAGACCCTTGAGTACTTGAGAAATGAACCGCACCAGCATAAGTATTAGCAGTATTATTAACAAAAATAGAATTTGAAACAACTACATTAACCATATCATTTCTAATCCTTATAGCTCCACCACCAGCGGCAGTAGCTTCATTATAGTAAAATTTACAATTATCTATTGTTACATCATGTGCGTAACCCCAATAAATTGCACCGGCACGTGGAGCAACATTATGAATAAAAGTACAATTTTCAACAGATCCGTTACCGACTAACCTTAATGCACCACCAGTATAGGAATCAGTATTATCAGTATTAAAAGCATTTTTAAAAATCGTATTCCTTATTGTGATAACTTTATCCGGATGATCCTTATTGCTTAAAATCAATATTGAAGATTTATTTGACCCATCAATAGTATGTCCTTGACCATCTATTGTGATAGATTTAGCATAAGGAGCATTTGCAAAATAAGATCCATAATCATCATCCGTACCTACAACAAATGCATAATCACCTGTCAGATAAATAGTATCCCCATCATTTGCGGAAATAAGAATATTTTTTAAATCAGTGAATGTTCCACCCGGCGCTTCAACACCAAGTGCATCATCATTATCTGAAATTTCCATTATGTCCAAACTTTCTTCAGATACCGATATGATATCTGTTTCATTTTCTATATTTTGAGACGTATCAATCTCAACAGCACTTATAGATTGAATAGAAAGAATAAAACATAATACAAGACATATAACTATTATTTTATGTTTATTTTCCATTTTTAACCCAAATTAACTTTTTTAGTACAAATTCTTTATCCAATCAATAAATTAAAGAATAAAAATAATTTTTTTGAAAATGATATTTAAAGGAAATGTTTAAAAATAATATAATATAATGAACCAGATTCATTATCAGTAGAAAATTTAATGACATTATCCATCAAAAATATATTGTAGATGAAAAAAAATTTCTACAATAAACTGAAATAACAGCACATTTTCATGAAAAGTCAGAAAAACAGAAATGAAAATATTCAAAAAAATAATCCAAAAAAGATATTCACAATATCATAAAATAACTCCCCAATAAAAAGAGTTTCATATGAAATTATATACAATATAAAAAATCATTTTGAACAAATTTTAATGTGAAAAAAATCTCGAAAAAATGAGAAAAAAAATACAATAGATAAAAATTTAGTCAAAACAAAATCTATTAATATGAATATAAAATGATTTTATCAGCCATGCCCAACTCAAAGCAGGTAAATAATGAAAAGTTAAAGTCATAACAAAAAGTCAAATTAACAGATAATTTATTCCAAAATGTTTTAGGATTTACGAACAATATCTGATTTAAATGTAATTTTAAGGAGATTCGTTCAAAATAATTTAAATACAATTAATTTTATACATTAATAATAAAAGGTGAAACTATGGAATATGAAATTAAAGGTGGATCATTTCCTATGGTAGTCTGCAAACTACAAAAGGGAGAAACAATGAAGGATGAAAGCGGAGCAATGGCTTATATGACATCAAATGTCAAAATGGATACCAATACTGGCGGAGGACTTTTAAAAGGACTTGGAAGAGCACTTGCAGGAGACTCAATTTTCTTAAACTTCTTTACGGCAGAAGAAGACGGTGCGGAAATAGGATTTGCATCATACTGCCCTGGAAAAATCATCCCTATCAGATTGGACGGAACAAATTCAATCATCGGTCAGAAAAGCTCATTTCTGGCTGCAGAAGAAGGCGTTGACATTGACATGTACTTCAGAAAGAAATTTGGAGCAGGATTATTCAGTGGAGAAGGATTTATTCTTCAGAAATTCTCAGGAAACGGAATTGCATTTCTGGAAATTGACGGAGAAGTAATCGAATATGATTTGCAGCCTGGAGAAAAACTGTTTGTTGACCAGGGACATATTGCAGCAATGGATGAATCAGTTGATTTTGATATTGAAAGAGTGAAAGGTGCTAAAAACCTATTATTTGGTGGTGAAGGACTGTTTCTGGCCACATTAAAAGGACCTGGAAGAGTATGGATACAGACCATGCCAATAGCCAAACTGGCTGAAGCAATAATTCCATTCATACCAACAAATAACGAACATTAAATGAAAAGTTTATTTAAAAATAAACTTTTTTACTATTTTTTTAAAAAAAAAGAAGTATTATTAAAGCTATTTTTTAGCTTCAATAACTGTTTTTCCGTTCATGTAAGGGACTAACACTTCAGGAACTTTTACACTGCCGTCAGGCTGCTGATAGTTTTCTAAAATACAGCACATTGTTCTTTCTGTTGCAATAGCTGTACTGTTTAGGGTATGCAATATCTGAGCATCTCCGGAACCTGCTCTACCGATACGGGTTTTTGTTTTTCTTGCCTGATAGTCCTTACAGTTGGTACATGAAACCAGTTCCCTGAATGCACCGGAACCCGGGAACCATGCTTCCAAATCATATTTTATAGCTGCATTATCGTTTAAAGCAGATGATACGATAGCTATTACCTGATATGGAAGGCCTAATTTCTGATAGATTCTTTCAGTGACTTCCATAAGATGGTCATGCTGGTTTCTTGAATCTTCAGGAGCGGAATATATGAACTGTTCGATTTTTTCAAACTGGTGAACCCTAAATATTCCCAAGGTATCTTTTCCGTGTGAACCTGCCTCTTTTCTGAAACATGTTGACAGCGCACAGTATCTTAACGGCAATTCATCAGGAGATATGATTTGGTTCCTGTGAAGTGCTGCCAGAGTCTGCTCTGCAGTTGCTATTAAGTACATGTCCTCATTTTCAACTTTGTATAAGGTCTCTTCGAATTCTCCAAGCTCGGATGTTTCTGCTGCGACTTCACCTTTTACAAAAAACGGTGTCTGCATCGGAACATATCCTTCAGCTTCAAGCTCTTCTAGGGCAAATTGTATTAACGCCAAGTTCAAATGGAGGATGTCTCTTTTAAGATAGTAAAAGCGAGCACCTGCAATGCTTGCTGCAGTTTCAAGGTCTGCTCCATCGATTTTATTGATTAGGTCAACGTGATTTAAGAGTTCGAAGTCGTATTCCGGGATTTCACCGAAAGTCCTTACAACTACATTGTCATCTTCAGTATCGGAAATCGGAACGTCCTCGTCAATTATGTTTCCGACTTTGTATCTGTAGTCATCCCTGAGTTTGAGATATTCTTCGTTTTTGGAACTTAATTCCTTGATTTCTGCTGCTACTTCTTTGGATCTTTTTATTACCTCTTCCAAATTGCCTTCTTCTTTGGCTTTTTTGAATGATTTGGATAATTTGTTTTTTTCAGACCTGAGAGAGTTTAATTTCCTTTCGCCTTCTCTCCATAAATTATCATATTCTACTACCTTTTCAAAATTTTCAGTGCTTCTGAATCTTTTCTTTTCAGAGTCAATGATTATTTCCGGATTTTCTCTGAACAATTTTATATCTAGCAATTTTTGTCCCCTTAAAATATTTTATCACTATATAATTAT
Source organism: Methanobrevibacter sp. (assembly GCF_045603845.1). GTDB lineage: Archaea > Methanobacteriota > Methanobacteria > Methanobacteriales > Methanobacteriaceae > Methanocatella. The sequence goes on along the minus strand of NZ_JAZUMY010000057.1, from coordinate 8,358 downwards.
GAATTTCCTATTTTTTAAACTTAATCATAAAATCAGTCTTTTTCATCTAATTCATCATCAATTAGAATTCTTCTCATTTTGGTGTTGTCCAATAATTTCAGATTATCATCCACATCATATTTCAAATCGGCTATCAAGTCAATCTCTTCATTCCAGCCATCCCTTTCTGAGGTTCTAATCTTTTCCCAGCGTTCATAGTCCTGTTTGACCGGAATGCCGTTCTTTTTGACATTTTCCAATGCGGTAAAAAATTTCAGCTGAATGGATTGTCTTAATTCAATCAGCTTATCATATTCCTCAAGCAAATTATCTAGCTGAAATGACATCAGACGGAACTTTTCACATTCCAGCTCCAATTTCAATCTGTCCAAATCATCATTAGTCATACTACTATATTTAGAGCCAGGACATTAATTAACTTACCCATCAATCTTGCTTAGAACTTCCATGTATTGGGCTTCATCAAGATTTTCTTCATTTTTCTTCAGGATTACCTTCAGATGGGCTTTGCAGTTATAGCATTTATATATCTGTTCGTTGGTAATGGCTGCAAAGCATATTCTGGACATCTGATCCGGCGTATACATAACAGAATAATTCTTAAGCTCTATCAATAATGATTCGGCACCTTTAAATGTATTTACTCTATTCAGATTTCTGATTTTAACGTCAACTTCATGTGGATGCATGATAATATCTATGATACCTTAACATATATCAAAGTTATTGAAAAAAAAAAGAGTGTTCATAATCAAAAGATTATGAAGATAATTAATTTTTAAAGAGCAGTTTGTCCTTGAAACTGCTTCTCATCTTTCCTTTGGTCTCGTCGTTGAATTTAGTATCTCCCATATCCTCATCGATACTAAACATTGCCATTTCATATATGATTTTGTTTAATGCCTGGCCTTTTTTGGTTAAAATGTATTCTACGTCACGTTCATATCTGTCTGAGATTCTCTGAATCAGACCATCCTTTTCCATTGATTTAAGGCAGTTGCTTAAAACCTTGTTTGAAAGGAGAGGCTTGTCCTTTTTGAATTCTGAAAATCTGCTTTTGCCGAAAAACAAATCCCTGAGGATTTGCACTACCCATTTCTTTTTAATCAATCTCACTACAAGCTCGATTGGACATTTGCTATAAGTATTCATTTTTATTTTTCCTCCTAGTAATACATATAGGCTTTTTTATAGTATATAAAGTTATCGTTATTTTAGGGTAACTAAAAAGTTACCAAAAGGTTTTATAAGATAAATACAGAAGTTTTAATTGAAAGTTTTAGTATTCTAGGACTTTCGAATTACTTAAGAGGTGAAAAGCATGTACAAACTAAATTCATGGAACGAAAACCAGGAGTTTAAATCCTCGAAAATTGCACAAAACATAGTAAGTGGACCATGCGGAAGCGACATCAATACAAGCTGCTGCATCGACACTACAAAAATCAGCACTAGCTGCTGTATTGATACTACGCAAATGTAGGATCACTTAATCAAAACAACCGATATATGTCTCAACCCCCTCCCTAATCAAATATTCCCCTAAATTAGTTTTAAGAGGTTGTTTTGGTGTGAAAGGGGATTTTTAAATAAATCCCCTTAAAAATTTTAAAAAAAAGCTACTGAATTTTTTCAATATTTTGAACAGGACACTTTTCAAAGCATCTGCCGCAGTGAAGACAGTGCTCCTGCGGGATTTCATACTTTTCCCCTTCAATAGGAATTCCCTGTGGACAAACTCCCTTGCAGGTTCCGCAGGCAACACAATTATCACCAATTATAAAACCTTTTGGGGTTTTTCTGGCATTTCCAATGGTGAATGTTTTTCTGAAAATCGGCTTTTGTGTCAGGTCAAAAAATTCCATCTCATAGTTTTCAATGCAAAAGGGCTCCAGAATATAGCGTGCCTGGCCAGGATAGACGTTATTGAGGAATTTGTTTTCATCAAACATCAAATCAATCCAGTATTTCTGGTCATCCAGTTTATGAGCTTCACCGGAAATTCTAATAGATTTATTATCCTTTAATGAAAGATATGAAACCTTAGGATGATTCATGATTTCCTGATAGACATGCTTTCCACGGCCGGTCAAAAAGTATATCTTATCGTCCTCAATATGCATTATATCAATGATTCTTGATTGTGGATTTCCCTTTTCATCAACAGTCGATAAGACTGCATCTATTACGTCTCTCAATTGTTTAAAACATTCTTCTTTAGTTATCATATTAATTGAAATATTATTTTTCCCTGTGCGCTGTTGCTTTCCATTAACGAATGGGCCTCTGAAATATCATCTAATGATGTAAAAACCCTTCCAATTGCAGGTTTGATGTCATTTTCAATGATAAAGTTAAAAATATCATCAATTATCTCCTGAGTCGGGAAATTGGAAAAAAATGAAGTTAGATATTTTTTATACAGATATTTGATAGGATCAAAATCATTTAAATATTCAATTCCTCCTAAAACTCCTGTTACACAGCAGATTCCATCTTCTTCAAGCAAATTCAATGAATCGGCTAAGGTTTTAGGTCCGATTAATTCCAATATCTTGTTGCATGAAATTTTGCTTGACAGGTCTCCATCATCAACAACACATTCATCTGCACCATAATCTTTAAGTTTTTCAAATCTCTTTTTATCTCTTGAGGTGGCTATTATCCTGCATCCTATTGCACTGGCCAGCTGCATAGCGGTAAGACCTGTTGCACTGGTTGCACCTCTTATAAGCAATGTATCATCTTCAGCTAAATTTAAAGTAGAAATTGAACCGTATGAAGTAAAATACGTTTCCGGAATGGCTATTATCTCTTCAATTGTCAAATGATTTAAAGCCTCATCAGAAATTTTGAAAACATTTTTCTGAGGAAGCAACGCATATTCTGCATAGCTGCCATCAAATGACCTTCCCATGCCTCCCATTAATGCAACGATTTTATCTCCTTTTGAAAAATCAGTGCTTGATTCATCCACAATTTCGCCGACACATTCGATTCCAGGAATCACAGGCAGGTTAATATAGTCTTCATCAGCCTCATAATCTCTCAGTATTACTTCAGATCTGTTAATTCCAAAGCCTAGAACTTTAACCAAAACCCAGTCATCCCTGACTTTAGGTATATTAACTTCACTTACTTTCAAATCCTGTGCTTTACATGTGTTTTCCAAAACAACTGCTTTCATTATCATCACACTTCCTTCCAGCATTGCGGGTCTGGTGAATACATATTGTGAGTATATCCATAGCTGACTGCAGGACATCCTCTGCAAAATCTCAACAGTTCACATTTGCTGCATTTTTCAAAGTCCTCAAAACGGCGATATTCATCCATCTTTTCTCCAGTGAAAATATCAAAAATCCGCTCATCTAAAGCATTTCCCACTTTGCTGTCCATTCTACGGCATGCAAAGACGTCACCTGTCGGAAGAATCGTCAAATGACTGTTTCCGCAATTGCAACCATCATAGATTACATCATCCTTTAGATTTGAAGGTATCCTGAAAATGCCTTTTTCATATAAGAATAATGTCCATAAGTGATCTTTTAAAGTGAAAAAAGTATTTGAATCCTTGTATTCCTGATATTTTTGCCAGATATCTTCCAATAGATTCTTATACTCTTCAGGAGTCATCTGAGCGGTTTTTTCAAAGCTGGTCGGACAGTATCTTGCAAAGGTGAACAGCCCCACATCATTTTTGACAGCCTCATCAATGATTCCGGTTATTTCAGACATGTTTGTTTTTGAAACAGTTGTCATGATGCTTGCTCTTACACCAGCATCCTGAAGCGTTTTAACAGCCTCTAAAGTTGAATCATAAGATCCAGGCTTTCTGAAATAATCATGGGTTTTCCTCAACCCATCCAATGAAAGTTGATATTGCCTGCATCCGAGTTCATTAAGTTTAGCGCATACTTCAGGAGTTAAATGAAACGGATTTCCCATTATATTATAAAAAAGTTCCTTATCATGAAGCATTTCAAGCAAATCCCAAAAATTCGGATGCAGAATAGGATCTCCACCAGTAATGGAAAAATATGGTGTGCGGTTTGTTTTTTCACACATTTCCAGACAGTTATCCAAAACATGCTCCATTTGGTCATAGCTCATCGTTACTAATTCCTTATTATTGTCTTCAGAGAAGATATAACAGTGCTTACACCTTTGATCACAATCGTCAAGTATATGCCATTGAAAAGCAAAAAAATCAGCCATGAGAAACACTCTCCAAAAAAAAAAGAAATAAAAAAAGATTATTTAATTAATCTTAGAATTTTACATCACTGCCGCAAGCTGTGTTAATATCACTACCACAAGCAGAAGCAACAACATCAGAACCACAAGCAGTATTCACATCACTACCACAAGCAGAAGCAACAACATCAGAACCACAAGCGGTTGAAATTACATTTTGTGCAATTTTAGAACTAAAATACTTTTCATTTTCATTCCAAGAGTTTAATTTAAACATTAAAATTTCTCCTTAAATTATTAATAAAAGAATTCACTTTTATTTAATTTTAGTTTAATTTAAAGAGTATATATAAATTAAGTTACTTTAAAGTAACCAAATCTGTTAAGTTACCTCCAGGTAACTTAAAATTAATTAATATCAATACATATAAATTATTTTAAGAAAAGAGGAATTTAAATGGAAAGTGAAGAAAAAGCATTAATCTGTCCAATCGAAATAGCTATGGAACATATTAACCGAAAATGGGTTATTCAAATCATAAGAGATATGTTTTTTGGCAAAAAAAGATTCAATGAATTCAAGGAAGGAAAACCTAACCTTTCAAATAAAGTTTTAAGCAATTGCCTTAAGGAAATGGAAGAAAACGGTTTGATTTCCCGTGAAACCAATGAAGGCATTGAATATAAACTCACGCAAAAAGGACAAGCTTTAAATAAAGTATTATATGAACTGGCAATGTTTACCTTAAATACAGACATTAACAACAGATATTATGATGATGAAAACAAAAAAGAATTGAAAAAGGTTTTCAAGGAAATTCTCCTATAATAACTCTTCTTCCCATTCTTTTACTTTAAAACCAGTTAAAACCACATCATCAGTAACGATTATTGGCCTTTTTACAAGCATTCCGTCAGTTGCAAGCAGTTCCAACTGCTCTTTTTCAGACATGTCAGGAAGTTTATCCTTCAATTTCAGTTCACGGTATTTCATTCCGCTTGTATTGAAAAATCTTTTCAAAGGCAAATCGCTTTTTTCAAACCATTCTTTCAGCTCTTCAAAAGTAGGATTATCTTCAACGATATCTTTTTCTTCAAATTCAAGGTTATTTTCTTCTAGCCATTTTTTGGCTTTTTTACAAGTTGAACATCTTGGATAATGTACGAATAACATAATTATTAATTGATTTTTTAATTAGAAATAGTTAATGTTTCAAGAGACAATACAATTGTGAAACATCATCAACAACAGCCAACGGATAATCATGCTGGTATGCATCATCAAAACCGTATCCCCATTTTACAATCACACAGTCAACTCCTGCGTTTTGAGCGGTTTTAATGTCTGTAATGGAGTCTCCAATATATATTGCTTCATCCAGACTTACATCAGCCTTATCAATTATCCTGTTAACTCCTATCGGGCTTGGCTTTGAGGGATAATTTTCATTATGGCCTTCAATTAAAATAAAATCAATATCTTTAAGGAATTTGTCTGTGAAATGTTTGATTGATTGCGTTGTTCTGTTTGAATTGATTGCAATCAATGCTCCACTATCCTGTAATTTTTCAAGCAGTTGCCTGATTCCGTCAAATGGAACACTTTTATCTTTAGGCGAATCATCGTATAATGGAGTATAAGTTTTCTTAATAAGTTCAATGTTTTCGGGAGTGTTTTGATCTTTTAACACCAGTGAAACGATTTCATTGATATTTCCACCCAGTCTTTCAACATATTCACTATCAGACAATGTTGGAAAATTATTAACTGACAATGCCTCATTCAGGCATATGACAACGTCATGAACCGTGTCGAATAGGGTTCCGTCAAAATCAAAAATGTATAGTTTTTTCATAAGCATCTAAATAAAAGATTTAAAAAATTCCTCAAATTCCTCGTCATCCATAGGCTCAGGAACTGAAACATTTTCATTGTTCATAATATTTGAAGCAAGGTTGAAGTATTCTAATGCTTCATCACTTTCAGGGTATTTTTCTACAACGGTTTTTGCATCTAATTCAGCATCCTGAATTAAGTTGCTTCTGTGAATAGTACCAATAACATGTGTGCCTATTTTTTTAGCAAACTCGTTGACAATTTTCTCTTCATTATCAACATTTCTGCAGTTGCAGATGATACCGCTCAAATTACCCTTAAGCTTTTTGACGCCACGGACAATATTGTTTGCCGCATAAAGTGACATGTATTCACCGAAAGTTACAATCAATACCTCATCAGCATACTTTTCCCTTAAAGGAACTGAAAAGCCTCCGCAGACCACATCACCTAAAACGTCATAGACAACAACGTCCAAATCATCATCAAAGATACCCATTTTCTCAAGCCTTTTCATTGCTACGATAACGCCACGTCCTGCACAGCCTACACCCGGCTCGGGACCTCCGCTTTCAACACATAAAGTATTTTTAAATCCTTCAAAAACCAGATCATCCCTTTCAGGATTTCTGTTGTTCTTTAAAGTGTTTACAACAGTTGGAATTCTCCTGCCATATAATGTACGGGTGGTGTCCGCTTTTGGATCACAACCGATAACAAGGCATTTCAAGTCTTCACTGGCCCATGTGGCCGATAGATTAGCCACAGTCGTACTTTTTCCAATCCCACCTTTTCCATAAATAGCTATTTTTTTAATCATTGTTGTGACCTCTCTATTAACTTATAAACAAAATCGTTTTTTCTAACCTTTGTAGGCATCAGCACACCCACATTGGAATTTTTTGAAACATTACTAACATCAACGCCATCAATCTGCATTGAATCAACAGTATGGGTAATTGAACCTGTAGTTTCACCCTGAATCATTATCCTGTCGCCGATTTTCAAATCATCCCAAATTCTAATCTCGGCAACTTTTACCTTATTATAATAATTGACAACCTGGCCAATGTCCTTTTTAATGTATTTTGACTGGTTGGTTTCACTTGTCTCAAATGGCGTGTCAAAATAAAATCCAGTGTCAAATCCACGGTTGAATACACTTTTCAGCTCTTCCATCCATTTGGAATCAACTTCATATCCCTCAGGATTATCCGAATATGAATCAATGGCCTGCCTGTAAATTCCTGTGACCATCGCACCGTAATCTGGACTTCTGGCACGTCCCTCTATCTTAAATGAGCTGACTCCCGATTTCATTAATTCAGGAATATGGTCTATCAGGCACATGTCCTTTGGTGAAAAGAAGTTTGTCCTGTAACTGCCATCATAAGACCCACAAATTATAAAGGATTCCTCTGAAACGTTACTGGTATTTGAAACTGCATCATTTTGGGATTCTTCAAATGTCAATGTCCAGTTTTTACGGCAAGGCTGCAGGCAATCACCACAGTTGGCGCTTCTTCCATATAATCCATAGCTTAAAAAGCATCTTCCTGAAATTGCCATACACATCGCTCCATGAATGAATATTTCAGTTTCAATAGGTGATTTTTTTGTTATTTCAGTGATTTCATCCAATGACAGTTCTCGTGACAAAATTGCTCTTTTGGCACCCAATTTGTGCAACGTATTTAAAGTATAGGAATTGGTTACGTTTTCCTGAACGCTTACATGGGCTTCAAGACCGTTGGCAACGGTACTTTCAATTAAACCGATATCCGACAGAATCAGAGCGTCAATTTCGCTTTCAGATATCTTCTCCAGATTCTTTTCAAGTTCAATGATTTTATCTTCCTTTAAAATAGTATTGGTGCAGAGATATGTTTTTGCACCATAATCTTGAGCAATACCTGAAATTTTACTTAAATCATCTAAAGAAAAGTTTTTGGCATTGGCCCGCATATTATAATCATCTAATCCAAAATAAACAGCATCGGCGCCATTTTCCAAAACGGCACGTAATGAAATAAAATTTCCTGCGGGAGCTAATAATTCAACCATGTTATCTTAAGGTTTATAATAAGTTTCAGCTTCAATATCCTCTGGTAATTCAGTTGGATAAGATTCATTTAAACATCCCAGACATAAATCTTCTTCAGGCATTCCAATAGCTTCAACAAGAGAATCCAGTGTAATATAACCAAGCGTATCAATATCCAGCTGCTGCCTAATCTCTTCTATTGTATAATTAGCTGCTATCAACTCTTTTTTAGTTGCCATGGCAACACCATAATAACAAGGAGCTATAACCGGCGGACATC
>NZ_JAZUMY010000056.1:0-24317 GCF_045603845.1 Methanobrevibacter sp. | reverse complement strand
TATTTTAAAAATATTATAAATATGTGGATTATTTAGTTAATAATTCATATTTTAGATTGTTGTTTTTATATTTCAGTATTTTTAATTTAGTTTCATTTTTTTCAATCTGCAGTAAAGTAATACTTTTTCTGAAAAATTATTATTATATGTAATAACTATTTATATATCGTTATTACTACAAACATTGCTTTGTATTTGGTTAATGATTGTTAACAAATACGCGATATATACAAATGGGAGGCTAAAATATTAAAAAACAATTTATTTTACTCGTGACATTTGTCATGTTAGTAATGTGTGTAATGACTGGTGTTTCTGCACAGGATGGCGATATTACAGATTCATCTTCAGATATATTGTTAGTTTCAGAAAATACTGATTTATCTCAAGTTGATATTTCTGTAGCTTATGAATATGCTGATGATGCTAGTAAAATAACACCTACATTCAACATTGTGAATAGTTCTATCATTTCTCAGGATTATGATAGTTCATCTAAATTATATAATGTTAAAATTAATTCCACTGAGATTTCCAGTAAACTTAATATTTCTATTTCCGCTCCAGGTTATATGACCCAATATAAACTTGTTGATGCGAATAATAATTCTGTAGTAAATGTTGATTTATTAGCAACAGACAGCTATAAATTAGGTTATGATATTACTGCTAAAGCAGATTCATTGCTTGATTTTAAAAATGCTGATGAAGTTTTAGCAATTACTACTGCTGGTGTACCTAAATTAAATGGTAAAACCAGTGAACTGGCTATTGATGGAATCCTTAACTATGCTACCGAATATATTTCTTATGGTAGGGGCAACATATTGATGTTACGTCAAACAGCAGTTGATCCTATTGATTTTTGCTTCGTTGTTAAAAAAGGCAATGAACTTAACGCTGCAATATTCTTAAATGGTAATAAGAATGAGGTATATCTCGGTACAATCTCAGAAAACATGACTACTTCACAATGGAATGCATTGTATAAAGCTGTAGGCGGTGAAAATGCATTTTCATTTGCTAGTTTAGCTAACGGCTGGTATGATGGTGTAACTTTTGATGTTTTACAGGAAGCGGCATTTCATGGACATATCTGTGAAGGAACTCTTGGCGGTTATACAATAACTAAAGCATTGCTTCAATATTATCCTCCAATAAAAGAAAGCGGTAATGGTAAACAGTCTCCGGGCGATATTACTTCCTATAAAGTTTTAGGTATTCCTGGTGATTCTTCTAACGATGCTGTTATCTTTTTCTTAGATGCAACTTCTGGAAAAACTTCTTATGTAGGGTTTAATACTACTTCAACAGGCGCAACTGAAAAAATGATTGGATTTGTCCGTTGGAATAGTAAGGAAAACAAAGGTACAATAATTGTAATGGAATATGATTCAGATTCAAACAAAGCATTGTTTGAAAAAGAAACTGGAATTACTGGTGACGGTAGTTTAGAGCAATTAAAATATAACACCTGGTGGATTAATAGAATTTACAATAATCCTGCTAGTTTAGTCAAAATTTTAATTGAGAAAGAAGGCTTAAACAAAGAACAGTATTTATACTTAGTCGGAATCGAAGACGATGATGAAGATGGTGAAGGTCATGTTATCAATGCAACTAACTCACATGGTCTGGACTATGCTTATATTCAAAGCCTAGATTTGCCTAATGCTACCCGTGACAATGTCATCGCCAATAAAGGTTCATTAACTTATGATGACTTCAAAGCTATTGGTCAACGAGCTGCAAGTACTGCAAAATCAATTTATGAAAATGAATTGGGAGTAAAAATACGTAAAGATATGCCTAATTTAATGGTTTTAACTTCAGCAGGATATGTAATGATTAATGAACAGTCAACTGAAGCATGTTGGGACGGTTTATTTGAAGAGTTAGGATCAAGATTATCCAGAAAAACATTATTGCCTGATCATAAAGCTATTTGGACACCATTATGGTTTAATTTCTTATTAAAACAGGATGACGGTTCATTAATGAGTATTTATATGAGATACAATGAAGACGGAACATTCTTTATAGGTGAGTATAATGGAAGTCAAGTTTACAATATTAACATAACTACTTTGAATAATTCAGCTATTTCAGGTGGCATCAGTGCAAACGCATACCCTGATGGTAATTATTTCAGTATTCAAAGTATTTCCAATGCATGGTCTGCAGGACCTGCATTTGATCAGATCATGTCATTCTTGTTCCACAATCACGCATGTCCGGGTGTACAGCCAGGATTTTTCATGGTTGACTATATTCAAGAAAATTTCCCATTAAACGAAAACCAATCTTATATCTATATTGCTAATGAACAGTATTGTAAAGATGATAGTCTTGAATATATCTTAGATGTATCTCCAGGTCTTGGAAATTATCTTGTTCAGAAATTAACAAGTGATGAATATAAAGGCGCTGATGATTTGGATGAAGAAGGTATCTTAATAATTTGGGATTCAGCCAATAACATTGGTCAAGCTGTTGCTATTTCTTACCAATGGCCAAGTCCTGATTTAAGTGCATACGCTACTTCAGAATCAAAAAGAGCTGCTCAAATCCAAGCATTCATTGACTTATATAATGGTAGGGATAATCCAATTTTAACGGAAAACTATCACAAAGTAGCTCATTCAGATAGTAGATGGATTACTCAAGAACAATTGCAAACTATCACTTCCGGCGGTGAAGGCAGCAGCCTTAAATATTTAAGAAGTTTGGATGATGTAAGCAAAGAAGATTTATTGAAATCAATTAAGGATAAGGAAAATAGTAACGCAGAATCTAATAATACTAATACTAATACAAATTCCAATACTAATACGGATTCTAATACTAATACAAATTCCAATTCTAATTCTAATAATCCTACTGGTGTAAGTAATACACCTCGCAGTTATTCAAGTGTAGGATCATCATCTAACAGGCCAGCAAGTACATCTTCCGATATAAATACTAATTCAGACGACTCTGAAAGTGAATCTCCATCTGATGATTCTGGTAAAGATTCAAAATCTTATGAAATTTCTAAAAAACCAGTTTCAAAATCAGGTTCTGATAATAACTTGATTTATGCAGTTGTAGGAGTTTTAATCATTGGTGTTTTATTTGGTGTTGGATATATGAAACGTAAAGACTAATTTAAAAGATTATTTTCATAATCTTTTTTTTATTTTTTTTTAGGAATGATAATATGAAATATAAGTATTTGGCTATAATGATTTCGATTTTATTTTTATTATCTAGTTTGGGGATGGTTTTTGCCCATCCGGGTCATGGAACTGAATATGTTGAAGAGGTTTCTTCATCATCCGATAGTGCCCCATCAGCTCCTGTTTCTCAAAGTTCTGATTCCAGCAGTAGCTCTTCAAGCGATTCAGCTTCTCATTCATCTGGTTCTGAAAGTAGTTCATCATCTCACTCAAGTTCTTCATCATCTGAATCAGGGGTTAAATCAAGCGGGACTGGTGAAATTCAATCAACTGATGATGCTAATGAAAGTTTAAACAACACTTCAGAAGTAAACTCTTCAAATGTTGATGTTAAAGATAATTCAGATTTATTTAGTTTAACTAACGTCATTATTCTTATCGTTGTTTTTATTATCGGATTTGCCGCCACAGTTTTAATATTTAAATTATTTAAGTAGATTTTTTCTACTCTCTTTTTTTTAACAATTACATTTATATATTAATATCTATTTATATTAACTTAGACTAATTTTTATAGGTTATTATCATGGCAAATAAGTTGATTAGGGGCAGTTTAATAATTTTTGCAGGAAACATAATTTTCCGTATCGGCGGTTACGTTTACCGTTTTCTGATGGCTATGCTTCTAGGACCTACCATGTATGGTGTTTTAGGACTTACTTTGCCATTCCAAGGCATATTCCAAACTTTAGCTGCAGGAGGACTTCCGCCGGCCATTGCAAAATATGTTGCTGAATATAATGCAGTCAATGAATCGGACATGGCTCGTCAGACCATCTACACAGCTTTAAAGATCATGGTATTTCTGGGAATATTTTTCGGCGTTCTGATGGTTTTTGTTGTTGCTCCGTGGCTGGCTTACGGTTATCTGGGAAAGCCTATTGCATTGGTTCCTTTGCAGATTGTTGGCCTTATCACTCCGTTCAGTGTGATTGTCGGAGCATTCCGGGGAGCGTTTCAGGGCGTTTATAAGATGGAGTATATTCTCTATACCCGTGCCATTGAACAGCTTGGTATGATATTGTTTGCGACTGCATTCGTTTTAATCGGTCTTTCAACTGTCGGAGCTTTATGGGGTACTGTTTTAGGTTATTCAATGGCCGCTGTTGCCGCTGTTTATATTTTCAAGTTTCACATGGCTAAATATATTCCGGAAGCCACTCCGGGTTTTGTTTTTTCAAGAAAGGATGAATTAAGACTTGCAGGAACATTAGTTAAATTCTCAATTCCTGTTATTATCACAGCTATTGCCGAAATGCTTATCTATAATATCTGTACTATTGTAATGGGTAAATTTTTGACTTTGGATGCTGTGGGATTTTTTGCAGCTGCTGATCCTATTGCACGTTTGCCTTTAATGATTTCAATTTCTGTAGCTACGACAATTTTGCCGGCTTCTTCAGAAGCATTTAAAGTAAAGGACATTTCTGCATTGCAGAGATATGTGAATGAGTCATACAAATATTCACTGCTCTTTGTCGTGCCTATGTGTGTGGGACTTGCCTTGTTTGCAGCACCTACATTGAGAGTTCTCTATTTTGCCAAACCTGAATATGTTGCAGGTGCTTCTGCACTGGCTATTTTAGCTATTGGTATGACTTTCTATTCAATATTTTCAATTTCAACCAGTATTGTTCAGGGTATAGGCAATCCTCGTATTCCAATGTATATTCTGATTTTTGGAGCTGTTGTCACAGGAATATTGTGCTGGATTTTAGTTCCGTTCATGGGAATTGCCGGAGGAGCTCTCGGTACTACAATAGGATGTTTTGTGATGATGGTGCCTGTGATTTATTTTGTATTCAAGTTGACTAAGGCCAAGGCTCAAAAGTTATCTGTAATAAAAATCATTGCTGCATCTCTTATCATGGGTGTTTTTGCTTTGATTATTCCAAAAACTACATTATGGCTATTCCCTGGCATTATAGCATGTATTGTTGTTTATTTCTTTGCATTAATTTTAGTCAGGTTTTTCACAAAGGAAGATATAGCATCATTAAGGGAATTGTCTTCCAAATTCGGCCCCGTTTCTGTTATTGCAAATAAACTTCTTAATTTTGTTGAAAAATTGGAGTTTAGAAATAAATAATAATAGTAAACCTTATTTTATATAAAAATCATAAATAAACATGTTATATATCTTTGGAGGATTATAATATGACTGATGTAAAAGCAGGTGTTGAATATAAGATTAATGTAGATGGTAATTCTTTTCTACTAGATAATAAGAAATACCAACTATTGGAGTCTATTTTGGACACTGGTTCCTTAACGGAATCTGCTAAAATAGTTAAAATATCTTATAGGACTGCACTGAACTATATTGATAAAATAGAATCCACTCTTCAAGTAAAAATTGTGAGTACTTCTAAAGGTGGTAAAGGTGGTGGTGGGGGCACTACTTTGACCGAGGAAGGTTATTCCATTTTAAAAGAGTGTAAAAAAATTAATGCAATTATGGAGCTTCACAAGGATGTTAATGAGATTGAAGCCGAAGTTTTAGCAATCGATGAATCAAAAGGGGTAATGACTGTTAAAATGACGAGCTTTGAAGTTAACATTCCTTTAAATAAAAACTATGTAGTGGGCGACAAGGTTTTGGCGTTAATCAGTTATGATAACATCTTTTTAATGCTTGAACCTCAAAAATCAAGTATCCGTAATATAATTAAGGGTACTATTGTCGAAATGAGACTAAATAATGAGATTATCCGTGTCAATGTGGATGTTGGGGGAGTAAATGTCTATTCAGACATTACTGTATCTGCAGAGAAGGAATTGAATCTCACTATTGGTAAGGAAATATACATAGGATTTAAGGCAATGTCTGTGGCTACCTTAAAATTGTAGTTAATTAGGTGAGTTCATGTTACAAATTGAGATTGATGAATCCAAATGTATTGCCTGCGGTAAATGTTATGAGATTTGTCCAAAAGCAGATAAAATTTGGAAGATTTCTAACGTTGCACATATATTGGATTTAAGATATTGTCATGTTTGTACACTATGTGCAATGAAATGTCCTACAGACTGTATTAAAATCATACGTGATGGTCCTAAGGACTGAATAATTAAAGCTAGAATTAATAATTTGGAAGGTAATTGTGATGAGTCGAATAGCTGACGTTGAAAGGAAAACATCTGAAACAGATATAAAAATTAAAATGAATCTGGATGGTGAAGGAAAGTATGATATTTCCACAGGAGTAAATTTCTTCAATCATATGTTGGAGGCTTTTTCAAAACACAGCATGATTGATTTGGAGATAACCGCTTCAGGAGATATTGAGATTGATGATCACCATACCATTGAAGATGTTGGAATTTTACTGGGGGAAGCCTTTAGTCAGGCCATCGGAGATAAAGTAGGCATCAGAAGGATGGCTCATGCAATCGTTCCGATGGATGAATCTCTAGCAACAGTTGCCATAGACATAAGCGGACGTAGCTATTGTAACATGAACTTAAACTTTAAAAATGAAAAGATTGGTGACATGACGGCCGATATTGTTGTTCATTTCTTTGAATCCTTTGCTTCTTCAGCAAAACTAAATATCTATGGGGAAGTAAAAGGAGTAAACGATCACCACAAGTGTGAAGCTGTTTTCAAGGCATTTGCGAAAGCCATGAAGGATGCCGTAAAAGTTGAGCACAATCAGGTACCGTCAACAAAAGGCGTTTTATAAGCTATTTCAATAATAGCTTTCTTATTTTTTTGGTTAATTTCAGGTTTTAAAAAAAGTTAAAAAAATAAGTAGAAGTAATCTACTTATTCTGGTTTAGAGATTAAATCGGTTTTACGACCAGGGTTTCCTTCTTTCATGTGAGGAGTTCTTAAGACTGTGTCGTTTGATTTTTCTAATTCTCTTGCTTCTTGTGCTAATTTAGCAGCAGCAGCAGCGATTTCGTGTGCAGCAGCAACTAAAGGAATGAAGTTTTCGAATCCTTTGGTCATGAAACAACCTTTCATGTCTAAGTTTGCGACAGATCCAGCCATTTCGTATGCAGCGATTGCTTTTGCTTTTGCGTATGGGTTAGCAAATTCAGCAGCTTCAACAGCTTTTTCAGCAGTAATAATGAGTTTAGGTAATTCGATTTCTTCTCCAGCGTCAGCAGCAGCGATTACACCGTCAATGGTTTTTTGTACTAATCTTAATGCACCGGTTTCTGCTAATACTTTTAAGATATCAGCGTTGAAAATAGCCATTTCAGTTGGGTCTAACCATTCTCTTTTAGCACCGATCATTGGGTCAGACATAACGATAATGTAACCTAAGCCTTGTTCATCCATTTCATCTTTCTTACCTTTACCTGGTGCGTCACCAATGATGATTGCAGGTAAGTCTTTTTCAGATAAGAGTTCTCTTGCTTTAGCAGGACCAGGTGCTCCTGGGTTTGGAGAAATGAATATT
Source organism: Methanobrevibacter sp. (assembly GCF_045603845.1). Lineage (GTDB taxonomy): Archaea > Methanobacteriota > Methanobacteria > Methanobacteriales > Methanobacteriaceae > Methanocatella. Next base: position 16,684 of record NZ_JAZUMY010000056.1, on the reverse strand, counting down.
GCGAAATCAGGTTCAAATGCGTCTATTTTAGGGACAACATCTTCTACTTGTTCTGGGTTCATTTTTGCTCCAGATCCAAATACTCTAACATCTATATTTGGTCTGTCTGCTCTTTCGTCTAACAATAAATCGATAACTGGTGAAGTACCAATGTTACCACTTTTTATAATAGCAATTTTAACTACCATATTAAAAATCTCCTATATTTGTAATATTAAATATGGTAAGAAAATTATTTAAATCTTATTATTTAATTATTCTGTTCAATTAATAAAAAATATTTATAAAAATTATTCAATTGTATAAAAAATCATTATTATTCTATTAAAATGTTTAAAAAATATGAAAATGTTTGTACATTATTTAATTGAAATTTCTTAGAAAAAATATTAAAATTAATAAAAAATAGCAGTGGTTCCGACGAGATTCGAACTCGTGATCCCCTCCTTGTAAGGGAGGTATCATACCACTAGACCACGGAACCAACAAATTATATTATGAAGTTAATGTTATTTAAGTGTTTCGTAGGATAATTATAAATAAAAAAAATTCAATATATTTAATTAGAAAAAAAGATGTGATAATTATGGCTTGGGATGATAGCGCAAGTAAAGTATGGATGGATGGAGAACTCGTAGACTGGAAAGATGCAACAATTCACTCACTTTCCCACGTAGTTCACTATGGAACAAGTGTTTTTGAAGGTATACGTGCATACAGCAATGAAAACGGTGTAGCAGTATTTCGTTTAAAAGAACATGTAAGAAGATTGTTTGACTCTGCAAAAATATACAATATTCCAATTCCTTACACTGAAGAGGAAATAGCAGAAGCAATTAAAGAAACCGTAAGGGAAAACGGACTCGAATCATGTTATATTCGTCCTATTGTATTTAGAGGATATGGTGAATTAGGTGTAAACCCATTGAACTGTCCTGTTAATGTAGTCATTGCTGCCTGGGACTGGGGATCATACCTTGGAGAGGAAGGAATGGAAAACGGTGTAGATATCGGTGTTTCATCATGGAGAAAACCTGCTCCCGACACTTTTCCTGCTTTAGCAAAATGCGGTGCTAATTACATGAACTCTCAATTGGCTAAAATAGAAGCTATTGAACATGGTTATGATGAAGCTATCATGCTTGATTACATGGGCTATGTTTCAGAAGGTAGTGGAGAAAACATCTTTTTAGTTGAAGACGGCGTTTTACATACTCCATCATTAGGATCTTCCAACTTAAGAGGAATTACAAGAGATTCCATCATGAAAGTTGCCCGTGATTTAGGTTATGAAGTAATTGAAGAAAGAATCGTTCGTGAAAGATTATACCTGGCTGATGAGGTATTCTTCACAGGAACTGCAGCTGAAGTTACTCCAATCAGATCAATCGACCATAAAACTATTGGAATCGGAAAAAGAGGTCCAATAGCTGAGAAAATACAATCCACATTCTTTGATATTGTTGAAGCAAAAGTTGAAGATAAATACGGCTGGTTAGATTATATCTAAGGTGTGTAAAATGGATATCATTCAGGGGATTATTATCGGCATAGTTCAGGGTTTGACTGAATTCTTGCCTGTAAGTAGTTCCGCACACTTAATTTTTATCCAAAATCTGCTGGGTGTTGAAAGCTCACTTGCTTTCGATACTTTCCTTCATTTGGGAAGCTTGCTGGCAGTTCTGATATTCTTCCGTGCAGACATTTATAAAATGCTGCGCGCATGGTGGCTAAGCCTTGGAGACATCATGCAGAATAGATTTAAGGAAGGATTTTATTCAGACCCATATAAAAGGCTTGCATGGTATGTTATTCTGGCAACCATTCCTGTTGGAATTGTAGGAGTTCTTTTTGAAAGCCAGGTCGATGCTCTTTTTGCAGGCGCATTGTATGTTCCGGGATTTTTCCTGTTTGTAACAGGTACAATATTGTATCTGTCTCAGAGAATGGCATCAGGCCAGATTGACATGTCCCATATGGGCTGGTTACAGTCACTGTTCATGGGACTTGGTCAGGCATGCGCAATAATGCCGGGTTTATCCCGTTCAGGAACTACCATTGCAGCAGGTCTTGTAATAGGTCTTGACAAGGAATTTGCCGCCAAATTCAGTTTCATTTTATCAATTCCCGCTATTTTAGGTGCGTTCTTATTGCAGTTAAAGGATATCGGATTGTCTATGAGTGGAGATGGTGCTGCCATAATTTTGGGTTTTGTTGCAGCATTTGTTTCAGGTTACTTAGCTATTAAATGGCTGCTTGACTTGATTCAAAATAAAAGTTTGGACATTTTCGCCTATTACTGCTGGATAGTTGGAATTGTGGTGTTCATGGGTTCAATTGCCCATATATTCTAAAAAAAGTTTGATGTAGTTAATGTTAACTACATGTTCTTTCTATTTTTTTTCTTAATTTTTCTACAGGCACTCCTCGAGCCAGTGCAGTAAACATTGCCCCTCCGGCTCCTGCGCCTTCTTTAACAAAGCCGTCAAGATAATTTTTCAAACCTTCGTGTGTTGATTTTTCAAACTGAGGGTCAACGGAATGAAGGGTAATGTCTTCATCAATCTGCTTTAAAAGTCCGAGCAGGTCTGCAGTTTCATCACCTACAACAAAAACTGTTGTTGCAAGGTTTATGTTGTTAAAATCAAAACTTGGTTTAATGGATTTTATAATGGCACACACAGCGGCCATCTGTGTTCCTCCGGCCAATATAATTGGAATCTGTTCATCTACTCCCATAACCATTCCGGCAACTCCGGCCAATATAGGATCTCCTACAGCACCAATTGCCTGAAGACCATCAATATTGTCTGTTTCAGGATTCAGTCCTGCATTTTTCAATCCTTCATCCACTATTTTTGTTTTCATGTCGTGGGGATTGTGAGGCATGCTTCCGCTCACTTTTTCATTGGCATCATATCCGAGAGCTCTTAAAACCCCGAGTGCGGTTGTTGTTCCTGCAGCAATGCTTTCTCCAATAATCAGCATAGGATGTCTTCTTGCAAGCTCGGCTCCTAATTCACGGGCGTTTTCATAGATTTCCAATGGGTTTAAAACACCTTTTCCTGTTCTTATGTCTCTACCGTATTCATTACCAAATCTCATGCATTCTATATTTGGTTTTATTTTACAGCCAGCATCAGCAATTATAAATGGGATGTCTGCTATTTCTAGAGAGGCTTTTGTAAGCATTGCAGGTGTTGGTGCAGCTGCTTTTCCAACTACTGTTTGGGGAATTTCTTCCATACATTCAACATGGCCCAAAGTCATTAACTCAGCATCAGCTGCAGGTGTATATTCCGTTAATTCTGCTGATGCTCCTGCTCCGGATAAACCCGGAATCAGTGATGTTTCAGTAGTTCCAAGGGTACAGATAAAAACCGGATCAATAACTTCAGCTAAATAATTCATTAATTCTTCAGATCCATATGTTGTAATTCCTTCAATCATAATTTTTCCTCTATTTTCGTCAATAATTCGATAACTTTTTTATTTTGATTAATAATCTTCTGATTCTGTAAAAATATTCTGTTCAGATAGTCTGCGGTCGTTTTTTCAGGTTTTCTGTTGAATGTCTTGCCGTCCCTTGCCCTTGGAGGTATGCTGTCAAGTATTTCGTTTCTTGTCGGCGCTTCCTTAGGTCTTGCAGGAATCATTCCTTTGCTTTTTGGAGCATCGTCTGCAACCTCTTCAATATAGTTGTGGGAAACTTTCTTTTTACCTCTTTCTTCTAAAAGCTCCATTAAACGAGCATCAACTGCAGCTTCACCTTTAAGCATTTCCTGTTCCACTTCATGGTACAGTCTCTTTTGGATATTGTACGCATCATAAATAGGGATGCCTCTTTTCTGGGTTTCCTCTTTAAAAGCATCATTAATGTGAATATCCCCTGTTAACTTGTTAACTCTTTTTTCCTCAATAGTGTTAGTGTTATAAAATCCCATGTTAATCACTTTGTTTCTGATTAATTAAATATTATATGCAATGAGTTATAAAAAATTAATTTGGTTGATAAAGTTGATATCTTTAGGAATTGAAGGAACTGCAGAAAAGACTGGTGTAGGTATTGTTGACAGCGAAGGTAACATTCTGGCAATGGAAGGCTGCCAGCTCTATCCCGAAAAGGGTGGAATTCACCCGAGAATAGCCGCTGAGCATCATGCCGAATGGATTCCAAAACTTATACCTCAGGCTATTGAAAGTGCGGGAATTGACTACTCAGACATTGATTTGATTTCATTTTCCCAGGGTCCCGGCCTTGGTCCTGCATTGAGAATCGTAGCAACTTCCGCAAGGTCTCTTGCTTTATCATTGAAAAAACCTATAATTGGAGTTAACCATTGTATAGGGCATGTTGAAGTCGGAAAACTCGACACCGGTGCAGTTAATCCGGTTTCATTATATGTAAGTGGCGGAAACAGTCAGGTAATAGCTTATGAAAGCGGCCGCTACAGGATTTTCGGTGAAACGTTAGATATTGCCATCGGAAACTGTCTTGATCAGTTTGGCCGTGAAACAGGATTGGGCCATCCAGGCGGTCCGGTAATTGAAAAGCTGGCTAAAAAGGGAAGCTATATTGATTTGCCTTATGTCGTCAAGGGAATGGACTTTTCATTTTCAGGGCTTTTGTCAGCGGCTTTAAGGCAGCATCAGAAAGGTGCGGATATTGAGGATGTCTGCTTTTCACTTCAGGAAACAGCTTTTGCAATGCTTGTTGAAGTAACCGAGCGTGCACTTTCACATACCCAAAAGGATGAAGTGATGCTGTGCGGTGGGGTTTCTGCAAATTCCAGATTGCGAGAAATGCTCAGGACAATGTCAGAAGAGCACGGCGCCAAATTCTACATGCCTGAAATGAAATTATGCGGAGACAATGGAGTCATGATTGCATGGCTTGGATTATTAATGTGCAAAGAGTTCGGTCCGATGGAAATGGCAGATACAGGAATTATCCAGAGATTCAGGACTGATGAAGTCGACATTCCCTGGATTGACAATACCAAAAGCTATCTGAAACTGTCCGATGATTTGATTGCAAAAGGTGCCGAATCCAATATTATAAAAAGCTCTTATATGGGTGATGATGCAGTAATAAAGGCAAGAATTCCTAAAAACTATAGAATTTCCGAAATTGACAATAAAATCAGGAAATCCCGATGCAAGCTTGAAGTTAAACTATTGTCAGATGCCAAAAGGGCGGGTGTCAGGACTCCTATATTGTATGATGTCGATTTGGATGAAAAGTCAATACTGATGGAAGCAATTGACGGAGTAATGCTTAAGGATGTCATTGATGATGATTTGGCATATAAAACCGGTTTGGAAATAGCCAAATTGCACTCAGCAGACATCATTCATGGAGACATCACCTCATCAAATATCATGCTTCGTGACGGTGAACTGGTATTCATAGATTTCGGATTGGGCAGATATTCCGATTTGGCCGAAGACAAGGCCGTAGACTTGCTGGTCTTGAAGAAATCTCTTCAAAGCATTGACTATGAAAAGGCGGTAAGCTATTTTGACAGTGTTTTAATGGGTTATAACAGTCCTAAAATCATTGATAAAATTTCCGACATTGAACATCGGGGTCGCTACACTCACTAATTTTTAGTCATACCTAAATATTTAAATATTCTCCCATGAAAATATATTATCAGATATAATACTTTTGGGGATTATGTCTAGAAAATGATTTTTTTTAAATTTATGCATGGGAGGTGTAAGTATCAAGAATACTCGAATATTGATGCTATTGATGATTCTTACCATCGCTATGATTACTTTAGGCTCTGCATCGGCAAACGATGTGGATACTAATGAAACCCTATCAATGGCGGAAATTGACACTATTGATATTTCACAAGAAAATATTAAGATAAATGAAAATGATATTGTAACTGATACGCCCGTAGGTGTGTCTTTAGATGACGATGATGTTTTAAGTGCAACATATGTTTATGTTAGGGATAAAAATAATCCTGATTTGACCAGTGAAACTATTTCTGTAGGAGGCTCAATCAATTTTGAAGCTATGACTACATTTACAACATATACTTATATTGATTTTGGGGATGGTTCTAAATCCAGTTCGGAAAGAACTTATCAAAATTCGTGGGTAGATTTTGGTTCACATACATATGCAAGTGTTGGTACCTATCAAGTTATAGCATATGATAATTATAATGATCCTAGTGATGTTTTTACGGTAATTGTTGTTGATGCTTCTCCATATACATTAGCTATTTATGATGAAAATAATCCTGATGAAACTACTATTAAATATAATGGCGAAAATAGCGTAACCTTAAATCTTCACTCAACTTTCACTTCAACTGAGCAAAGTGCTTCTCAGTTGCAGTCTTTGGTCGGTTCTAGCAGGCCGGTGATTTATGTTGATGGCGTTGCAAAAGGAAATGGAAACTTGGGTTATGATGGAATAACTTCAACTGCTGATTCAATTACTCTAACAAAAGGCCAACATACGATTTATTATGTATTGCCTGCTGGTGGAGACATTGAAAATGATATCAAATCCAATGAATTAACAATTTATGTTAATTTGGGTGATTATTATTTAAGAATTTATGAAGAAGATGGTCCTGATAACACCACTTTTTATTATGATGCTATTTACAACTTTAATCTTTATAATAAACTGTATAATACATTAGGATTGTCCGGCAGTGAAGTCAAAAGTTCTCTTTACCAATCTGGGGACGGTTATTACAATCCTGTAACTTATTATGTAAATGGCAATCAGATTTCAGACTCCAGAACAGGTTATGGATACAGGCCTGCAGTGTGGGTCGATGGAACCAGTGAAGCAAGTTCCTACTCTAGTTATCCTAATTACATTCAATGGAGACCTGATTCAACAGGTGTTTATGAAATTTACGCTGAATATTCAGCCACTTCTGCATTAGGAACTTTAAGAAGTGATACCATTACAATTTATGTCGGTGTTGAACCTCCTGCTCAAGATGAAGATACTTCTCTAACTTTATCCGCCAGTTCAAAAATCAACACTACTGAAAGCATAACAATCACTCCTACAGTACTTGACAGCCAAAATAATCCTGTTACTGCAGGAACTATCACATACGCTGAAGGAGGTAATGTTTTAGCTACAAAATCGTATGATGAAGGATGGGCATTAACAATTGCCTCATCAACTGCCGGTGAGCATGTTATCAATGCGGTTTTCACAGCTGACGGTTATGTTTCAACTGATAACAGTGCAACTTATATTGCATTAACTCCTACAAGTGTTGATTTGACCTTAAACATGACTGATGTCGGTGCGGGAGAGGCTATTTCAATCACTCCAACTGTTTCTGACGGCAGTGTAACAAGCGGTAATGTATACATTTATGATGAAAATGATAATAATATAGGCAGCGCCGCTCCGGGTGTTGCTTTTGAATATACGATTCCAGAATCTACTTCAATTGGTTCATATTCATTTTATGCTGTTTATCAGGAAGATTTAACAGGATATCATGCTTCAAGCAGATCCGTCAATAAAGATTACAAAGTTAAAGGATATGTAACCATCAATATAGATTTGGATGGGGAAGATGAGGTTACTGTAGGCACATCCAATGCAGGAAGCATTGTTTTCACCGTAAACGGTGACGTTGCTGTTGAGGTTAAAGTCAGCCAGGACCATATCGGTGACCAGATTTATGATTTGGGAGATTATACAATTGATGTGGCAAACGGTGTTGATACGGGTGCATTTAATTTTGCAAGTGATTTGGGTATTAGCCATATTTATGCTGAGTTTTCAGGCAATGACCAATACTTCGCTTCAAGAAGTAACAATGTAACTTTAAATGTATTGCAAAGCGTAACTCCAACAGTAAGTGTAGATTTAAATGCTACCAACTTAATTGTAGGGGATTATGTTTTAATCACTCCGACAGTAACTTATAATAATGAAAATGTAAACGTGGGAACAATTACTCTTTATAGACGTTATAATTATGAAAATCAGGAAACAATTGCTACTATAAATGTTGGTGAAACTGCAACATATCAGATTCCTTCAACTGAAATGGCAAGTGTTTATGCGACATATAATGGAAATGCTCATGATGAAAACTACTATTATAATACTGCTAACGGATTTAAGGAAGTTTCAGTTTTAAATTCAAATTCTATTTCACTAAGTGCTGATACTCCCGTATATGTCGATTCTACTGTTACACTTACCGCCACATTGGCTAATGCATACAAATATTATGAATATATAATTGTACATTTCTATGATGGAGAAACTGATTTGGGTTATGGATCCGTTTATGGTTCAGGTACTCAATCAGACATTGTATTAACTAAGGATGTTACTTTTACTACATTGGGCATCCATAATATTACAGCACGCTATGCTGGTGATTCCAGATATGCTGCATGTAACAGTGCTTTATTTGAAATAAATGTTATTCCATGGGATACCACTATTGCTTTAGATATCTCTCCTGATGATATAATGGTTGATACTGCAATATCCATTTCCCCTAGAGTCACATTCAGTACAGATGGTGTTGTGGATGAAGGTACGGTTTCATATTCATACATCAATGGAACTCCTATAGACACTCTAGATATTGATACTCCATTGACTTTATCTAACCTTGAAGCTGGTCAATATGAAGTTACTGCAAAATATAATGGTGCTGATAAATATAATCCGACAACCATCAATGCAACAATTCCATTCACGGTTAAAAAGTATGATGTCGAATTGTCAATTTCTGTTGAGGATGCTACATATCCTAATGCTCCTGAAGCTGTCATTACAACAAATGTGGCCGGAGACTATGTTGTCTATATCAATGGTAAGAAATATGATTTGACATTTGCTGAAGAGGAATTGTCCGGTTCTAAAACAGTTACTGGTGAGGTTACTGCAGCCGGAACAGGTTATTCTGCAAACGTAAGTATTTCAGCTTCAAATAGATATAATACCGCCAATGACTCAGATTCATTCAATGTAAATAAGGGAACCAATAATGCAGCTCTTGTCATCGCTTCTGAGACCACTTTGCCTAATCAGGTAAATATTGCAGTAAATAATGCTGTTGCAGGCGATTATGTTGTTTCATTCAATGATTCAGCTATTGCAGACGTTACTTTGACTGTTGGTGATAGTGGCAGTGCTTCTGAAGACGTATATATTCCTGCAGGTTCTTATAAGGCTACATTAACCTGGACTAATTCAAATTACAGTGATGTAAGCCAGAATATTGATTTCACTGTTGTCAAAGGAACAGCAACCGTATCCGCTTCAGCTAATGAAACACTGCCTGTTACTTATGGTGAAAAAATAGCTGTAAAAGGAACAAGTGACGTCAGCGGAACCGTTAAAGTATATGAAGGCGAAAATGAGATAGCTAGTGGAAATGCAAATGAATGGATTGAACTTCCATCATTGTCTGCTACTACACACACTCTTAGACTGGAATTGATAAATGATGATTATGAAACCGCAAGCGATACTATTGAAATTGCAGTAAACACTGCTGAAATAGGTTTGTCAATCGAAGTTCAAAACAAGGTTTATCCGAATGAGGTAACCGGTACAGTACGTGCCAATGTGCCTGGAACATACACTGTAAAATTGGATGGAGAAACCAAAACAACCGTTGTTATTGATGAAACCGGTTTCAAAGCATTTACTTTTGGAGTTTTAGATGTTAAAGACAATTATAATGCAAGCGTAAGCATTGATGCTATTGGAAACTACTCAAGCGCTTATAATTCAACTTTATTCGATGTTACAATCGACGGTACTACTTTAACAATCGATTCAAGCTCTAATGATGTTGAATATGGATCACCAATTTCATTTACTCATGAAATTACTCCGGCAACCGCTACAGGTACAATTCAATTCTATTATGCTTCAAACAACACAAATATTGGAAATCCGATTAATGTTGGTGAAACTTTAGAAAATGTCATTTTGCCTGCAGGTACACATCAGATTGCAGCCAAATATACTGCTGCTGATGACAATTATGCTGATGCGACTTCAGATCCTATTGTGGTAACAATTAATGCTTTATCCAATCCGGTAGAGTTTGATGTTGCTCAAAATACCGTTTATGATAATGAGGTTCAATTCGCAATTACTAATGCAATTGAAGGTACATATTCCATTAAATTCAATGTTTCATCCATTCCGGACTTGACTTTAACAGTTAATTCCGGTGAAACTTCAGCATCCGATAGTGTTCTAATTCCTGCCGGTGATTATAAAGCTGCTTTAACATGGAAAGCTGACAATTATAATGATGTAAACATAGAAAAAACCTTCACAGTATCAAAAGGAACAAATACAGTCACTATCACATCTGCTGGTGCTGATTATCCTGATGAGGTAACTATTAATGTTGATGCTGTTTTAGCTGGTGATTATGTCGTTGTTTTAAATGATACTGCAAATACTCAGGTCACTGTCAATGTTGGTTCTTCAGGTAGCGGTTCCAAGTCTGTTAAGTTGGCTGCTGGTTCTTATAGTGCTACTACTGTGTCCAATCCTGATGGTGATAATTATGATTTGAGTGTGTCTGATGCTACATTTACTGTAAATAAAGGCACTAATAACGCTGAATTAATTATTGATTCTGAGACTGTTTTACCTGGTAAAGTGACTATTGCTGTTAATAATGCTGTTGCTGGTGATTATGTTGTTTCATTTAATGATTCAGTTATTGCAGACGTTACTTTGACTGTTGGTGATAGCGGCAGTGCTTCTAGTGATGTGGCTATTCCTGCTGGTTCTTATAAGGCTACTTTGACTTGGACTAATGCTAATTATAGTGATGTCAGCCAGGATGTTGATTTTAAAGTTTTAAAAGATGTAAATACAGTCACTATCACATCTGTTGGTGCTGATTATCCTGATGAGGTAACTATTAATGTGGTTGCCGATTTGGATGGTGATTATGTTGTTGTTTTAAATGACGCCGCTAATACTGAAGTTATTGTTCCTGTTAGCTCTGGCAGTGGTTCCAAGTCTGTTAAGTTGGCTGCTGGTTCTTATAGTGCTACTACTGTGTCTAATCCTGATGGTGATAATTATGATTTGAGTGTGACTGATGCTACATTTGCTGTAAATAAAGGTGTTAATAATGCTGAGTTGGTTATTGCCTCTGAAACTACTCTTCCTAGTAAAGTAACTATTGCTGTTAATAATGCTGTTGCTGGTGATTATGTTGTTTCATTCAATGATTCTTCTCTAGATAGTGTTACTTTGACTGTTGGTGACAGTGGCAGTGCTTCTAGTGATGTGGCTATTCCTGCTGGTTCTTATAAGGCTACTTTGACTTGGACTAATGCTAATTATAGTGATGTTAGCCAGGATGTTGATTTTAATGTTGTAAAAGATGTAAATGCTGTCACTATTTCTTCTAGTGGTGCTGATTATCCTGATGAGGTAACTATTAATGTTGATGCTGTTTTAGCTGGTGATTATGTTGTTGTTTTAAATGATACTGCAAATACTCAGGTCACTGTCAATGTTGGTTCTTCAGGTAGCGGTTCCAAGTCTGTTAAGTTGGCTGCTGGTTCTTATAGTGCTACTAGTGTGTCTAATCCTGATGGTGATAATTATGATTTGAGTGTGATTGATGCTACATTTACTGTAAATAAAGGTACTAACAATGCTGATTTGGTAATTGCTTCTGAAACTACTTTACCTAATAAAGTAACTATTTCAATATCAGATGCAGTTGCAGGCGATTATGCTGTTCGTCTAAACGACACGGCAAACACTGAAGTTACTTTAACTGTAGGTGATTCAGGATCTGCTTCTAAATCTGTTGATCTTCCTGCCGGTTCCTATAAGGCTACTTTGTCATGGAGTAATGCTAATTACTCAGATGTGAATAAAGAAGCTAACTTTAATGTGTTGGAAGAACAGGTACTGGTAGTCATTTGGGACAATCAACATTCTCAAGGACAAGATAAAATCAGCTGTGATGAAGAATACGAAATCTCAAGCATTTATTATACTATAGATACTTCAATTTACAATAATTTTGCAACAATGGCAATTTATGTTGATGGTGAACTATATTATGGCCCTACTTACGGAAGTGGACAGTCATATTATCTCTATTTATATAGTAGCGATAAGATTAGATTCAATGAACCTGGATTACATAATATAACATTGCGTTATTCATCTGATAAAAAGTATTGGAGTAATGTTTTGATTTATGAAGTTTCTGCAGCTGAAAAATATGAAACAAACTTGACTGTTTCAGATTACGATACTGGTGCAACTGGTGTTGTCAATAAATTTATTGGCAATTTAAGTATTTTAATTAACTTATCCTCAGTGGAATTGGGCGATACTATTTCAAATTACTTTGAAACAAATTCCACAGGCGGTATTGAAGATTATGTAACCTTATATCAGATTACTTCAAGTGGATCTCATGAATTGGGAACATTGAAGTTAAATGAAAATGGTCTTGCAAACGCCATAATTCCTGTTTCATCTGAAGGATGGTATAACTTTACTGTTTCATATGGCGGAAATTCAAAAGGATTGCAATCCAGTGACAGTAATGTAATTTCTTATTACGTAACTGAAGAAGAAACAATTCTTGATATTATTAAAGTTGTAATGCAAAGTGCTGATTATCCTAACAATGCAACCGGTACTGTTTATGCAAGTGAAAATGGAATTTACATTGTAAATATCAATAATAAGGACTATGAAGTAAATGTGACAGACGGCAGCAAAGACTTCACTGTTGATGTTTTAGATGCTGATACTTATGATGTTACTGTAACTTCCAGAGATTATCCTAACAATAGCAATTCCACTACTTTAACAGTTAATAAAGGTAGTGCTACAGTTACTGTTTCTGTGGATGATGTTACTTATCCTGGTGAAGCAATTATTATTGTTGAATCCGTTATTGACGATACTTACACTGTAATGGTCAATACAACTCCAGTGACTGTTGAAGTCAAAGACGGCCGTGGTAATAAGACAATCAAGTTAGATGCTGGTTCATATGATGCTAAAGTCTCATATGTTAATGATAACTATGATTTAACTATTAACAATGATACTTTTGCTGTTAATCAGGGCGAGATTACTTTAAGAGTTGAAATTCCTAGTGTTAATCCTTCTGTTAACGTGACAGGTACTGTTTATGCTAGTATAGACGGATCTTACAATGTCACTATTGGTGATAATGATCCTATTTCTGTTACAGTTAATGGCGGTTCAGGTGCTTTCGATGCTGGTAAATTGGCAATCGGTAAATATGATGTCACTGTTGAATTTGCAGGTAATACCAATTATAAAGCTAACTCTAACATTACAGACTTTAATGTTAGTCTTGATGTGACTGAGTTCAGTATTGAGGCTTCTCCTAGTGTTATTAATTATACTGAAAGTGCTGAGATTGTTTACAGTCTTCCTGATGGAGTAACTGGTACCATTGAATTTGCTTACAGTAATGGAACTAAGATTAAGACAATCAATGTTGGTGAAAATTTAGTTTTAGATGCTTTGGATGCTGATACATACACTATTGTTGCTAAGTATTCAGGTAATTCACCGGACGCTACTGCTCAGACTACTTTAACAGTTAATCCTATTAAAAAATCTGCTAAGGTTAGTGTGGATGATGTCACTTACCCTGGTGAAGTGACCGTAATTGTTGAAGCTGATGTAGATGGTATTTACACTATAGATATTAATGGAAGCGAAGTTTCAGTAAATGTGATTGGCGGTAAAGGAAACAATACAGTCAAATTGTCTGTTGCAGATTATGAAACGAAAACTTCATTTGGTGATAGCAATTATGATGTCTCTGTAAGCGAAGCTGAATTCAGTGTCAACAAAGGCGTTAACAATGCTGATTTGGTAATTGCTTCTGAAACTACTTTGCCTGATAAAGTGACTATTTCAGTTGTAGATGCTCTTCCTGGAACTTACACTGTTTCATTCAATGATTCATCCGTCTCATCAATCACTTTAACTGTTGGTGATGATGGCAGTGCTTCTGCGGATGTTGCTGTTCCTGCTGGTTCATATAAGGCTGCATTATCATGGACTAATGCTAATTACTCTGATGTAAGTAAAGATGCAGTATTTGCTGTCATTGACAATTCTGTTGTCTCTGATGTGATTACAATAAGGGATTATTACTATCCAAGCCAGTCAACTATCTTATTTGATGATGAAGGCGTTGCTACTATTCAATATAAATTGGATGTGGTAAATGTAAATGGTTTAATCACTATTTATTGCAATGACGTTGCAATGTGGAATACTTCTACTATTACTGATGGTAGTCAGTACACTACTATTGGCGGTCAGTTTAAATTGACTCCTGGTACCTGGAGGTTCTATGCAAAATACACTTCTGAAGGTTTCCCACCATTTGCTCCGGCATATGATGAAACAAGTAATACTTTAACTTATGTTGTTTCCGGTGAGCCTATTGTTGCTCATGAGACTGATTTGAGTATTTATGAGAATGTTACTGAAAGAACTGGTATTATTGAAACAACTCCTGGAAACCTGACTGTTATTGTTAAATTGTCATCTGATGATTTGGATGATATTTCTGAATATCTGACTTATGATTCTGAGGGTAATGTGCTTGATTCCATTACTGCTACTTTAATCTATCCTGACGGATCAAAAGCATCCGGTTCCTCTCCATTGAATTCAAATGGAATGTCTTATATTGTAATTCCTGCAACTGTTGAAGGATGGTATAATGTATCCGTAAGTTACAATGGAAACATTAAAGGTTTACAGGCAAGTGAAAGCAATGTTATTTCATTCCACGTAACTGAAAAAGTCGTTGTTTTAGATGAAATCAAAGTTGTAATTGATGATGCTGCTTACCCTAATGCTGCAAACGGTACTGTTTATGCAAGTGAAGATGGTATTTACATAGTAACTGTCAATAGGGATTACACAGTTTCAGTATCCAATGGTACAGGCGTATTCACTTTGGATATTTTGGATGTCGGTAATTACGATGCTACTGTAGTTTCCAAATCATATCCGAATAATTCAAACACAACAGCCTTTGAAATAACTCAGGGCGTATTGGATGATTTACGTATTGAAATACAGGATACTAATCCGTCAATTAATGTGACAGGTATTGTATATGCAAGTGTCGATGGATCATACAATGTCACTATTGGTGATAATGCTCCTATTACCGTTGCAGTTAATGGCGGTTCAGGTGCTTTCGATGCAGGTAAATTGGCAATCGGCAAATATAATGCAACTGTTGAATTTGCTGGTAATAGCAATTATAAGGCTGATTCAAATACCACTTCATTTGAAGTTAGTCTTGATGTGACTGAGTTCAGTATTGAGGCTTCTCCTAGTGTTATTAATTACACTCAAAGTGCTGAGATTGTTTACAGTCTTCCTGAAGGAGTAACGGGTACTATTGAATTTGCTTATGGTAATGGAACTATAATCAAGACCATTAATGTGGGTGAAAAGTTAGTTTTAGACAATCTAGATGCTGATACTTACACAATCATTGCTAAGTATTCAGGTAATTCACCGGACGCTACTGCTCAGACTACTTTAACAGTCAACCCAGTTAAAAAATCTGCTAAGGTTACTGTGGATGATGTTACCTATCCTGAAAGCGTAACAGTAATTGTTGAAGCTGATGTAGATGGTGTTTACACAGTAGATGTTAATGGAAATAACGTTTCAGTAAATGTAATTGGCGGTAAAGGAAACAGTACTATTACATTACCTGCAGGTGATTATAAAACAAAAACCACATTTGATAATGCAAATTATGATTTAACTGTTAGTGAAGATGAATTTAGTGTATCTCCTGAGGTTTCATCTGCTATAATAAAAATCAGAGATAGAAACTATCCGAATAATACTACTATTTACTTAAAAACAGGTGAATTAGCGGTAATTGAGTACATATTAAACGATAATTCATCATATAGTTACTTCAGTAAACTTGAATTGTATATGAATGGAATATCTACAGGAAAATCAATTTCAATGACTGATGTTGTGCAAGGAAGTTATTCTTACTTCATAGATTTCACTTCAACTGAAGCAAACACTTATACAGTAAATCTTATTCATTCATATGAAATGATGTCTTCAGACAACCATACAAGTAATACCATAACTTATGTATTCGCTAAATCTGATGAGAATATTACCGAAAACGAGTCTTATGCTACTGAACTCTCATTAGTTGATGTCTATAATTCCGGCAGTGTCATTCGTTTGAATGTCGGTGATAATATCAGTATTGCTGCTGTTTTATCCAGCGGTGCTTTAGGCGACTCTATCGGTAGTTTTGTTGCATCTGATGAGACTATCAGTTTGTTTGCTTATAATGAGGATACCGGTAAATTTGATATTTTGATGGGTAAATTACCTGTTAATTATCTGTCTACCGAATCCAGAAAAGGGTTAACTGCTAAGATTTCCGAATCCGGCTGGTTTAATTTCACTGCCGTTTATGAAGGTAATTCTAAGTTGAATGGATCTACCAGTAATGTTTTAGCTTATTACTTTGCTGATAACAATCAATCCGATGAGAATATTACTGATGAGAATTTATCTGATTCCTCTATCAGTATTGAGGTTAGTCCGGTTAGTGTTGTTGTTGGTGATAATGTAA
Source organism: Methanobrevibacter sp. (assembly GCF_045603845.1). Classification (GTDB taxonomy): domain Archaea; phylum Methanobacteriota; class Methanobacteria; order Methanobacteriales; family Methanobacteriaceae; genus Methanocatella. The sequence goes on along the minus strand of NZ_JAZUMY010000056.1, from coordinate 8 downwards.
CTGTTGAT
>NZ_JAZUMY010000055.1:0-15353 GCF_045603845.1 Methanobrevibacter sp. | reverse complement strand
ATATGTTTTTTCTTAAAACATCTCCGGAGCCTGAAATCTTGTTCTTGACAGGAAGGTTTATTGCATATTCCACAAGGCTTTTATCTAAAAAAGGTAGCCTTATTTCAACCGAATTGAGCATTGTGCATGCGTCGTCACGCTCAAGGTTTACATGATACATGTTGGATATGTCCTGGCGAATCTCGAATTCAAGATCCCCTTCTTCATAGCTTTTCAGATACCTGTTGTATCCGCCGAAAAGCTCATCGGCGCCCTGACCTGAAATTGCCACATTCAGATTGTCATCATGAATCATTTTTGATGCAAAGTATGCCGTCAGGCCGACTCCAATCTTCATAAGGTTATCGTCACCTATCGCATGGACGACCTCGCCAAGATGTTCCTTTATAAGTTCCGGAGTTATAATCTGTGTCTTTAATGGAAGGTCAAGGTATTCGGCGGCGTATCTTGCGGCCTCCAAATCCTTTGAGCTTTCAGTGCCCACAGCATATAATGTTATGTCAAGCCTTTTGTTGCATGATATCTCCTCCAGAAGCATTGCCAAAATCGAACTGTCAACACCCCCCGAAAATATTACACCTAGCCTGTCTAATCCTTCAACTCTTTTGGAAACACTTAACTTTAATAGCTTGTCCAACTTAGATGCATCAACTTCCATGATTTTTTCATGAATGTATTGTGATGGAGCTACATCATCCCAGTTAAAAAGAATGTTTTCGGGCAATAATGTCTGAATCTCATCAAAGCCAATCTCACGGAGGCTGTCACGTGAAGATGCGAATGCGCACAGATCATCACCCACAGCATAAAACAGGGGTTTGACGCCCAAGGGGTCACGTGCAACAGCCAGATTCTCACCGTCCCATACTGAAAATGCATAGTCCCCATCAATGAGATGAACGGCAGATTGAAGGGCTTTAAGAAGGTCTCCCCTGTTGTAAAAGTCAATCAGACTGATTAGCGCCTCAGCGTCTGATGTGATTTCGCCTTCAACACCAACCTTATTTAAAAAATTTCTGAGGGTATTGAAATTATATAAAGCCCCGTCAAAAGCCAATACAAGGTTATTCTTTGATATCGGCTGAGGTGAAGACTTTCGGTCATGCATGTCATAAACGCAAAGCAGATTATGGCCAAAAGCAATATCATATTCGTTTTCATCGCCAAAGCTATCCAAATCTATGTCATGGACAATTTCATCCAGATATATGCCGGATGAATCAGGCCCGCGCATTTTTGATGCTTTTAACATTTTAATCAAGTCATTTCCACTGAACTTTCCCTGAAGACCAACTATTGAACTCATAGTAATAACTATGGGAAGTGATATCATAAAAGAATTGCCACAAAAATTACAAGTTGGGACAATATAACCTTCTCAAAAAATATAACTCATTGGTTATTTTATTGATTTAAGGAAGTTATACTGTCTAAAATAAAAACAAAGAATTTATAAACTATTAAATACAATATTATATTGTTTACAATATTTAAATAAAAATTAAAGCGTGAATATTATGAATAGAAATGACGAAATTGACAAAATGGTTGAATCCATAATGCGCGAAACAACAAACAATCCTCGCGATTACTGTTTCAACTACATTGTCAGCAGATATCCAAAAACTTCTCATGAAACCTTTGGATTTCCTGGGAAATTCATCAAATCACTTGACCGAATTGTCTACAAAGAGGACGGATCAAAATTGGAATTGGATATAGCTGAATTGGTTGAAAAAGACGGATTCATAACACAAAAATCAACAATTAATGTGGAACATCAGACCACACCCATAGAATACGGAAAGATAGACCCAATATACGACTACAAAATACATCTGATTCACGAAAACAATCTTCCATCGATTTCCATTGTAATAACCCCTATCGAACAGGATGAAAAGATGAAATGTTATACTTCAAAGAACAATGTATTCAATGTATATCACATTGTAGTGAGAGAAAAGGACATCTGCGAAAAATTAAATATATTGAGAAACATAGATATGAATATCGAAATATCAGAAAGCAATGCAATTAACTTCGCATATATTGCCCTATTTGTTACAGGTGATATAGACAAAAAGATACTTGAAGAAATATGCAACATGTTTGCCCAAGTCAAAATGGACAGTCACCATCGATTAGACACACACCATGTTCTCAAAATAATGATTAAGGAGATTTTTAAGGATAATAAACAAAAGACCAAGGAGTTGTTAAAAATGATAACAAAAAGATTGGATGAGAAAGAATTTTGCGAATTAACACGAGAAGAACAATTCAAAGCAGACATCGCACGAAAAGACGAAATAATAGAAAATAGAGAATATATGCTAGCTAAAGAAAAGGAAGAAACCAGAAAGAAACTTGCAGAAAAAGATGAAGAAACCAAAAAGAAGCTTGCAGAAAAAGAAAGAATGCTGGCTGAACAAAATGAAAAAATGAAAAAATTAGAACAACAAATAATACAACAAAATTCAAAATAGGATAACATATTATTTATCCTAATTCTTTATTTTAAAAAAAAACGCCATAAAACTAATAAATTACAAACATCACGATTAAACATCACCCCCACAACTAAAAAAAAATAATAGAAGGTTGTTAACCATGACACGAGAAAAATTCAAACAAAAACAATTTTGCGAATTAACCCGAGAAGAACAATTCAAAGCAGACATCGCACGAAAAGATGAAATAATAAAAAATAGAGAATATATGCTAGCTGAAAAAGAAAAAGAATTAAATAAATTAGAAGTAGAATTAAATCTGATAAGTGCGATAAAATCTGCTACAATACTACTGCAATCTATCCAGATTGTAAATTTAGAAAAAATGATTGAACTAAATGGGTAAATCAAAAGAATAAAGGTACTATTAAAATATCAACGTAATCTTATTAAACGGTTCAAATAATATCCATTTTCAAAAAGAAATAGGTCAATATAAAAAATATAATAGGAATAACTTAAAAAAATTATTATCATATATACAATGGTGATAATATGAAAGATAAATATAGACAAAGAACTCTGGAAGTTCATGCAGGAGAGTTTCCCGATCCGGTAACAGGTGCAAGGGCAACACCAATATATCATACAAGTTCCTATACATTTGAAAGTGCTGATAAAGCTAAAAAACTATACGCTCTTGAAGAAGAGGGACACATTTACACAAGACTGTCAAATCCGACTTCAGAAGTTTTGGAAAATCGTGTGGCTGCAATAGAAAACGGTGTTGGGGCACTGGCGCAGTCAACCGGAATGAGCGCAATTTTATTATCAATTTTAAACATTGCAGGAAATGGAGATGAAATAGTATCATCCAATAACCTTTATGGGGGAACATACACTTTATTCAAAAATACCATGCCCAATTGGGGAATTAAGGTCAATTTTGTTGACACCCATGATTTGGATGCCTATAATGATGCAATCAATGAAAATACAAAGGCAATTTATTGTGAATCAATAGGCAATCCTCAGCTGGATATTCCTGATTTTGAGGCATTGGCCGAAATAGCTCATGAAAATGGCATTCCTCTGATTGTAGATAACACTTCAGCGATTACTATGGTCAAGCCACTTGATCATGGCGCAGACATTGTCGTTCACTCAGCAACCAAATTTTTATCCGGAAACGGTACAAGCATGGGTGGTATGATTGTTGATGGAGGAAAATTCGACTGGACAAACGGCAAATTCCCAATGTTTACCGAACCTGACGAGTCATATCACGGACTGATATATTCAGAGGCATTTGGAAATAAGGCATACATTACAAAGGCAAGAGTTCATCTGATGAAGGATTTGGGAACGGTTATGAGTCCTATCAATGCATTCATGATTCTTCAAAGCTGCATGACATTGTCATTAAGGGTCAATCAGCACTGCAGCAATGCCCTGGAAATTGCCCGATTCCTAAAAGACCATGAAGCAGTTTCCTGGGTAAACTATCCTGGACTTGAAGACAATGAAAACCATGAGATAGCTGAAAAATACCTGAACGGCAACTACGGATGTATTGTGAGCTTCGGCATTAAAGGCGGAATCGAAGAGGGTAAGAAATTCATTGAAAGTGTTGAGCTTTTAAGCCATGTTGCAAACATTGCAGATTCAAAGACCCTTGTAATTCACCCGGCAAGCACAACACACTCCAACATGACCGAAGAGGAACAGCTTGACAGCGGAATCACACCTGATTTCATAAGAATGTCTGTCGGTATCGAGGATGTTCAGGATTTGATTGAAGACATTGACCAGGCACTGAAAAAAGCAATTAATTAAGAGGTTCAATCCTCTTTAATTTATTTTTATCTGATTTTAATATTTTATATCTTATAAACACACCATTTATTTTAAAAAAATTATGTAAAAATAGGCAGGAAGAGCTAAAGCTCCTCCAATGAGTTAATTTCAAAATCTATCAAGTATGGTCAACAAGAAAAATAAACTTCCCAATATGATGGCTTGAATATCATATCTTTGAAAAACTCAATACCTGTCTATCAATCATCATCTACTAACTCAATCTTCTCTCCAACTAAATTAGAGATACAAAGTACGCCAAATAACTAATAGCTATGAAAACTATAGCATCTAACAGTACTAATGCCATTTTTACCTCCAGAAGGAAGTTAAACAATATTTTGATAACCAATTCAAAACAACCTTCTTTGTTAATAAAGTTTTTCAATGACCAGTAAAAAATGTATTTAATACCAATGATATTTAAAAATAACTCATTTTTAAAAGTAATATTGCTTTAATCGAGTAAAAATCAAAGTAAAAGTAATATTATTTCAAATTAATAAAAATAAAAAAATTTACAGAAAATAGAATAATATAAATATTATGAAAAATAATTATTTAATCAAGCAATATATGATAATCAATTATATATTCTTCTTTAAACTTGGATAAAAAAGGCTTGAATTTATATTTTTATCCAAGTATTTTTATAATATGCTTTTTTTAAAACATTGGAACTATTGAATAAACCGTTACTAAAACCACCACTGTCAGAATAACGATAGCTCCCAGAGGAACCTTTTTCCAGGACAGTCCTGCCGCAACGATTGCGCCGACAAGACCTATATACCACAGCTGATTGTCAACAGTCAGGACTCCCGGACAGATCAGTGCCGCAAGGGCAGTGTACGGAATCAGATTCAGGAATTTTTCAACATTCGGACCGAAATTGAGCTTATCGACAAATATTGCGGGAATCAGACGGGGAATGAATGTCACCAGTGCACATCCTAAAATAATAATGTTAATGTCAAGCATTATTCGGCCCCCTCGACCATATCCTCATCGTCAACTATATACATTCCGATCAAAGCACCTAAAAGGGTTGATATTATCAGTGACCAGTTTCCAACAACAAACTGAAGTATTACATTTAATATTGCGGTAATTACAACCAGAAGACCCAGACGTTTATTGTGTTTGACGGCCGGAACCAATATAGCAATAAAAAGCGCATACAATGAAATATTGAAGCTGTTCGTCACTATCACAGGCAAAAAGTCAAGGACAAATACTCCTATTACCGCTCCTAAAATCCATGAAAGCCATGATGTCAGGGATAATCCTGAATAGAACCATACTGATGATTCGCTTTCAAAGGAAAATATTGCAAATGTCTCATCGGTTACAAGATGCGCTGTCAGAACGTTTGTCAAGAGGGAATTTTCACTCATCTTATTGTATACGGCGGTGTTCATTACCATATACCTTAAATTAACTACAAAATTGGTTAATATAATAGCCAGGGCAGTTGCGCCGTTTGCAAGCATTGTGGCAGCAATTATTTCGCCGGCACCAGCATAGACCAGAACTGAAAATGAAACTGTCTGGAATGGATTAAAACCTGCTTTCAGTGCAAGTGCAGCGTAGCCTATGCCCATAGGAATATAGCCGAATGCTATTGGAATAGCACTTTTGCACCCAAATAAAAACTTATCCATCCTAGAATTAATGAAAAACACCTTAAAAATTAATAAAAAAAGTTATGACATCATATTGTTGATATGGTCAGTCGTGATGATTCCTTCAACAACGAAATCCTCATCGACAACAGGCAGGCATGAGATGTCGAATTTTCGCATCATTCTGCTTATTTCCTCTATTGAATCTGATGAATAGCAGAATTTGACCGTTTTTGTCATGATGTCCGTTAGACTTTCACAATTGGTTGCAATTGACTTTGACAAATCCCAGCTGGTGACAATACCTATCAATTTATTGTCATCGGTTACAACAGGCAGATGGGTAACGTTTTTATCAAACATCAGTCTTGCTGCCTTTTTGACACTGTCCTCTTCCCTGATTGTCGGAACATCTGTTGTCATCAAATCTGCAACGATATTGTCTGATAAAAATCTTGAGAGAAGATAATTGAGCTGTCCCTTTTCAAGCAGGAATGCGTCATGGCCGTAATTGGACTTGATTTCTGAAAATGACACTTCAACGTCGTTTGCGTTTAATGCAGCAACTATTTCAGTACTCTGTTCGGTCGGATAGAGCCAGTCTGAATCGACTGAAATGACTTCCAGCTTACATCTGATGTCCTTGAATCCGTCAATAAGTGAATTGTTAACAGACAAGTCGAATAAGTCCACAGCTTTTGTAATGAACAGATAGCTGTTAGCATCAAAGCGCTTTACAAAGGACTCACCCTGGTGATGCAGATAGCTTTCGACCTGGAAATCCATTGAAAGGTCATAGCTGATTTCATCCTTGTCCTGAAGGTCACGTCCGAACTTGATGAACATTGACTCGTCGCTGAGATAAGTTATGTGGGCAATCATACGGGCAATGGACAGGCCGTTTTTAGGAATCTGGCCGGTTCCGTAATAGTTTCCCTGCTTCCAGTTGGGATCTGAGACAATTGACTGGCGGCCAACCTCATTGAATGCAATCTGCTGAGGGGAAGACCTTGCGGTCGTGGCTATCGGAACTGCCTTTTTCATCATGTCCGGATAGCTTACAATCCATTGAAGAACCTGCATTCCTCCCATGGATCCCCCAATGACCGCATACAGCTGATTGATGCCGAATGAATCAATCAATAGCTTTTGAACATCAACCATGTCCTTGATTGTGATTACAGGAAAATCCACACCGTATTCATAGCCGGTTTCTGGATTTATTGATTTTGGACCTGTTGTTCCTTTGCATCCTCCCAAAACGTTGGAACAGATTATGAAGTATTTTTCACTGTCCAGCACTTTTCCGGGACCTATTATTATCTCCCACCAGCCGGGCTTTCTATCTCCTTCGTGCCAGCCTGCAGCGTGAGCGTCACCGGTTAGAGCATGACAAATCAGGATGGCATTGCTTTTTTCCTTATTCAATTCACCATAAGTCTCATAAGCTATGATGATATTGTCCAATGATTTGCCGCTTTCCAGTATGAAAGGCTCGTCAATATTCAGATATTGAGTTTCAACAATACCAACAGAATCCTTATCCATTAAAATCACCTAATTAAATGTAAATTTTTCATAGCTTCTTTTGCAGCTTCCTGCTCAGCTTCCTTTTTATTCTTACCGATTCCGGTTCCCATTTTCTCATCATTCAGATATATTGCCATTATAAATGTCTTGTCATGAGGAACTCCATGCTCTTCAAGAAGTTCATAGTGGACTTCGGTCTCATGCGCATCACAATATTCCTTGATTTCAGACTTGTAGTCATGGAAAAACACCATTTCATCATCGATATGCCTGAATATAATCTTTGCAATGAACCTTTTCGTATATGCCAGACCCTGATCAAGAAACATCGCTCCCAGGAATGATTCGAAAATGTCGGAAGTGATTGACAACACCTCATTGTCCGTGAGATTCATTTCATCAACTGATACCTTCAGAAAATCCTTTAGTCCAAGCTCGTGTGAATAATAGATTAAAGCTGACTGGCATACATAGTTGGCCCTCAGTTTTGTCAGTTTGCCTTCACCGTATTTAGGATATTTCTTGTAAAGGTATTCGGAAACCAGCATGTTCAAGATTGAATCGCCAAGAAACTCCAAACGTTCATAATCGTATTTTATACCATGTACCGTTGCATATGAACCGTGCATGAATGCCATCTTATAGTAGTCCTCATTGTTCGGTTCTATGCCAAATTTCTCAAATAAATTCATGTTAAAGCCCATCAATTAATAAATATGATATTAATTATGGTATTTAATTTATTTAAACTTCATTATATATAACAATTGTGATATTTTGAATAGTGTTCAAATGCTCTAGCTCTTCGCTTATATATGCATTAAGAATAAAGTTCAATCAAGGATTTGGTAATTATGATATTAAACTGGAAAGAAGAAATAACAAATATTGACCCTGACATGAAGTTCAGGGCACAGGGCGGATGGCTTAAAACAGTAGAAGAGCTTGACAAAAACGTGACGAACGGATACTCACTTGTCGGAGATTTTGTGAAGGCTGGAGACTTCGAGGCAGAATACTGCGAAGGCCTATACCTTGACTGCAACAAGGAAGGAAGCGCCAAAAAGCCGCAGACCGATTACCGTTTATTCAGATTCAGGGACGGTAAGGTAAGATTATTAGATCTGGTAATTGACGCTCAAAGAAGCTGGGCGCAGGATTTCTGGGATGCCGTTGAGGGGGAAATCTAGCTGAAATAACCCCTCGGCATGAACTTGGAAACCCTTTTGACATCCCTGTAGGTTCCAAAGCAGTTGTACTTCTCAAAAAGGATTATAATATGGTCCATGTTTTGGGAAAAGTTCTTTTCCTTGCCGTCAATTATTCCCCTGAATTTCACACCGAAATCGCCTGTGGCTGAAATATTGACCTTTAACTTTTCGGAGGAATTGAATCCGTCAAAAAACCTTTGAATCTCGGCAGTCTCAAAAAGTGGAGCCTTGACATTCAAAGCCATGAGCCTGTTTTGGCCTTCACGAAGCCTGACGTAGTTTTCGTGGATTTCAATGGAATCATCACCATCCATTTTAGTAATTTTTACGTAATTTTCATCACTGTACATAAAATCGGCACCTCATAAAATGCAGTGAAATGAACAGCAGTCACAGGTAGGATCAAGATAGCTGTCCTTAGGCACATTCTGAGCAGTCTGCATTAAAAGGGACACTTCAAATATTGCTTCAGGGTCGTTGCTTACCTTTTTGGTTACATTGGACAGTCCCCTGTAGTTAACAGGAATGCTTCCGGTCTGTGAAATGTCATAATAGAAAAGCGCACCTGAGCTGACATCAGAGAAAAATTCATCCAGCTGCTTAACCTTTTGAGGAGACATTGAAAAGTTGACGCTCATCAGCTTGTCCTGCCTTTGCTTGATTCCGACATAAGCAATGTTTACCGCCAAGGCATCTCCGCCATCTTTGGTAAAGACTATGCATTCATCCAAATTGACATTTTCATTTTGGGCTAAATCTTTCAAATCAGACATGATATCACCTAAAATATTTTTAAGTAAAATTAGAAACTCAAAGTATATAAATTTAACCATGCCTAAAAATTGTGATGATAATTAAAAAAAGTGGTTTGATGAAGATTAATTTAATAATCTCCAATAATTTTATACCGACTTAAACTAGTCTTTGCCTAGTAGTTGGTTTTTTGTTTTGCCAGCTGTATCTTCTTAATTTGCTGGATCTTCCGAATCCACAAGAAGCACAGACTTTTTTACGTACGTGATAAGTGTTTTTACCACATCTTCTACATCTGATATGGGTCTTTTTATTCTTTTTACCCATTGATGGAGTTCCCTTTGCCATTGATACACCTCCTACATCTATTTAAATAAATTTAGTTATCTTAAACAATCATTGAATAATATTTATGGTGAAATATAAACAATATTGTCTCCTCTGATGAGGACAACACCTAATCTTCTAGTAACTTCTCCATCTTGTAACTCTTCAGCGTCGTTGAGAACCAAGTTCATGTGTAAGTCGAAGCTTTTGAGTATACCTCTGAATTCACGGTCTCCTTTGAGTTTGATTAAAACTGGAGCATCGATAGATTTTCCTAATGCATCAAGTGGTCTTTGAACATTTTGTCCGCTCATTATATCACCTTATATTACCATTAATTGTATTTTTTAAATTAGTTTTTAAAAGCAATCATTGATTTAACAATTACCCGTATTAGAAATAATATAATCAAGTTAAGATAAGACAAAACCTAATTAAAACTAATAATAAATTATATGCTCTTACTAATATATAAATGTTAGTGTTAAAAGTAAAAAAATACTGGTCAAATGCTCTCTCGCATTTTTATTATATACTATAGACATTCATAGAATAAAAATGCTATGGCATTCAACAAAAGCGAATACATCAACATATTAACATATATTCTATCCAACTGCTATGACAAGCCACATGTCGGAAAGACAGTAATCTCAACAACGATGTATTTCATTGATTTCAACTACTATGAGGTATACGGAGAGTCCCTGACCGACGAGGAATACGTCAAATCAAAAAAGGGAATACTGCCTAAACATTTCAACAAGATTACAGAGGAACTGATAGAAAGAAAGAAAATATATTTTCGAAAGGAGCCATATTACCACACCACGCTGCACAAGTATTATCTGACACATCTGCCGGATGTACATTTCTCAAAAAAGAAAAGAAACATTATAAATTCAACAATCCGGCCTCTGATTGGAAAAAATGCAACATCAATACTGAAATATGCAAGCAGGGACCCACCCTTTCAAATGGCCGACTACAATGAGGCCATAGACTACAATAACGTATATCTAAGATATCCGAGATATTCCATCAGAAAAAAATTTATTAATTTATAAAACCATAATAAATATTAATAATAAAAATCAGGTAAAAACATGGCAATTAAAGTTAAAAAAAGAAATTTCCTAAAAAAGAAAAAAATCAAACAGATCAAAAGCGAATTGGGAGAATACGGAGGACTTCTTGAAAACAAAAAGAATGTGGAAATCCTGGAAGCCGAACCCAATTCATTCATACTTGTGGACGGCGAACCATACATCATAATAATCAATGACAAGGCATTTCCAACACTTAAGGCAGCACTTGCCAATGAAATTGACGGCAAAACAGTTACCGTGGATATGGGTGCAGTTCGTTTCGTTACAAACGGAGCAGACATTATGAGTCCGGGAATCGTTGATGCAGACGACAATATAGAACCTGGAGATATCGTCCTGATTGTCGATGAAACACACCACAAGCCATTAGCTATTGGAGTAAGCCTAATAACCGGCGATGAAATGGTTGAACACGATTCAGGAAAGGCAATAGAAACCAAACACTTTGTCGGAGACGAAATCTGGAACTTTGAAGTATAAAGGTGATTGAAAATGGCCGAACTGAGATACAGAGCAGGAAAGATAAGAGACCCAGGAGTACACAAAATCGGAATAATCGCCCTCGGATCACATCTTGAAAACCACGGCCCGGCATTGCCAATAGATACCGATGCAAAGATAGGTTCTCACATCGCATTTCAATCAGCACTCAAATCCGGAGCCAAATTTCTTGGAGTTATATTTCCCGCATATGAACTTGACGAAATCGACCATGGAGTGCACGTTTCCCTGGATGTACTTAAAGAAAATGTCATAGAAACCTTGAATTCAGCTAAAAGATTCCTTGATATTGAAAAGGTCGTTATAGTGAATTCCCATGGTGGCAACCTGCCGTTGATGGCCGAGATATGGGACATTGAAGATAAGACTGATTTGATTGTGGTGATGAACAACAAGATAATTTCCACGGAAGGCCCTCATGCAGGAAGCGGCGAACTATCAATGGCGAAAGTATTGGGCATCATTAATGAAGATGAACTAGATAAACAGGCAGACGTTAACAAATACATTGAAGTTGGTCTTCACGGATTTAAAAAAGCACGTGAAAACGACCCTAACATTGAGGAAGGAGCGCTTGACGTTGAAGAAAACGGAGTATATGTTGACGAAGAATACGGCCAGCAACTCTTCAATTTAGCTATTGATACAGTACTCTTCGATGTTGAAAAATTACTTGATTTTTAAGCTTCAGTAGGATAAGTTGTAGTTTCTACACTACCTCCACCATCTGATGATGAACTTTGTTCAGTTTGTGATGAGGAAGAAGTATCCTCTGTCGTTTCAACACTGCTTTGTGAGCTTTCAGAACTTCCGCTGTCTGTGTAAGTCTCCACATAACTATCATCTGAAGAACCTGAATTATCACCTGAAGTTAAATCAGACAGATTTCCAAACAAACTGGTTTCTTCAGTTGTATTATTTCCAAAATCAAGGTTCAAATGATATGTGCCAGTCATTGCTGCAAAAACACCAGCAAAACAGAATGCAATAACTGCAACTACCAAAACAACCAACACTATAGCAGAACGACTTGCCATTTATAACACCTATAAAATTAATAACAATAATATGTCTGATAAGATATATAAGTTTATAGGATATTATGAAAACGATAACAAAAGCAGTTCAAAGTGAAATAAATGTCAAGAAATCACAGTTCATATGCCATTTATTTCCAACCAAAAACAAAAAGGAAAGCAAAGAAATAATATTGAAAGTAAACGAGCAGTATAGCGATGCCACACACAATTGTACTGCATATATAGTCTCGGACGGTGAAGGATTTGACGACGACGGAGAGCCTGGCGGAACTGCTGGAAAACCAATGATCAATGTGCTGAGAAAAAATGAACTGCATAATGTGACTGCTGTTGTTACACGTTATTTCGGAGGAATTAAGCTTGGAGCCGGAGGACTTGTCAGGGCTTATTCAAAATCCGTTATGGAAGCCATCTCCGAGGCAGAAATACTTGAAGTGGAATCATATGACGTTTATACGTTAACCTTTGAATATGGCGACATAAAACTGGTTGATGGTGAAGTGAGAAACAACAATCTGGAAGCAATAAATAAAGATTATTCCGATAAGGTCATCTATGAAGTGGTGTCTAAAGATTTCAGAGATATTGAAAAAATTTTTGAAAAATATAACGGTAAGATTAATGTCAGTTTTAAAAATAAAGAAGTTTTAGTAAAATAAAAAATTAGTTGAAGAACAAAAATTATTGTTCTTCGAAATTACTTGCGTCAACACCGCACATTGGGCAGGTGAAGTCGTCTGGTAATTCATCAGCTTCGTGAACATATCCACATACTTTACAAACGAATGCCATAATTATCTCTCCTTATTCTACTTTACTAAACATATCTTTTGTTGCTCCGCACATTGGACATTTGTAGTCATCTGGGAGATCTTCAAAAGCGGTTCCTTCTGCGTCATCGTCATATACAAATCCGCACATATTACATTTCCATTTAGCCATAGTATATTCTCCTTTATATATCAATACCAATAAATTGGCTTAACAATATTAATTCTTAGTTTTTTAATATATAAACTATTCTACTTCCTTGAACATTGATTTGGCAACACCACATTTCGGGCATTTAAATGCATCGGCAAGCTCGGAAAATGGAGTTCTAGGTTCAATTCCACGTTCAGGAAAACCTTCATCCTCATCATAAATATATCCGCAAAGTTTACATTTCCATTTAGCCATTAAAAACAGTCTCCTTGTTTTTGATATATTTATTTTTGAATAAGATAGTATAAATAGTTAATTAAAAAAAGAAAAAAAAGAAAAGTTTAAATTTTATTTTTTAAACCTTCTCAATGGTATTATTGCAAATAAAGCTAAAAGTAATACTATAATTGGATTACCAGTAGTTTTATTATTATCAATAATTGTTTCGATTGCTTGTGTAATGTTCTCATCTTCCACAACAGTGCCGTTAGATAAAACCTGTGTGGTATTGGATGCTGAAGTTATATTACCTGTCAAATCAGATCCTGCAGTTACCCTGTTGGTAATATTGCCTGCTTTTAAAGTATTGAAGAATACTGTAAAGCTTGCAGACTCGCCAACATGTAAAGTTGCATTATGTTTAAAAGTATAGCCTTCTTTTATCCATTTATCACCAGTGTAGTTGATAAATGACAATCCATCTGGAATTTCTTCGATAACATAAACACCATCCAAATCACAATCTCCAGTGTTTGTAACAACAATAGTGAAGCTTACAGTCTCACCAATAGTTGCAACTGGTCTGTTGACTATCTTAACAACACTTAAGTTAGGATGCAATGCATCTACACAAACAGTGCCATCAGCAGTTTTGTTTTCGCTAGTAACTGTATTGGTCAAGTTACCTCTTGCTGTAGTGTTGAATACCAGTATGATTTCAGCAGCCTTACCTGGAGTTAAATCTTGTGTTAAAGTCCATGACAAGCCATTTCCTTTATCCCAAGAGTTGTTTGAATCAATGAATGAATCATAGATCAATGAAGCATCAGGAATATCACTGAATGTAATATTAGTTAAGTTTGTTTCACCAGTATTGTTTACAATAACCTTAAACATTACCTGTTCACCTTCCTTAACAGTATCATTCAATACAACAACAGAAATATCATAATCCCTGATTAATACATGAACAAAATCACTTGCGGAATTACTATCAGCTTCATCAGAAGTAGCAATTACCTCATTGTCAAAAGTACCTGGTTCATAAGTATCGTAAACTGCTTTGAATGAAGCGGTTTCACCAGGGTTTAATACACCCAGATATCTCCATGAACGGATATTTTCACTTGCCTGAAGCAAATCGCCTTCAGATAAAGTTCCAGTTATTTCAATCCATAATCCGCTTTCATCAATTAACTCTGCATAGTTTAGACTACCTATAGCAAGCTGATTAACTACAACACGAGTCAATGGAATTTCTCCACCGTTAAATACTGAAATGTTAAATACTACTTGATCACCGACAACAACGGTTTTTGTTATTGCATCGATATCCACATCAAGGCCTGATTCAACAATTGTGTAATTTAGGGTCATTTCACTTCCATCAAAGTTGTCATCACCGGAGTAAATTACTTTAACTGTATGATTGCCAACTTCTTTTGGAACATATTCGACTTCCTCACCAACATCAACTGTAATCACTGTACCGTCATCAAAGACATAAGTAACATTACCTGTTGCATCATCATCTATAACGGAACTGTTTAAGTGAATCGGCTCTGTCAATGCAGTTTCATTTGGAGTTATAATTGCATTAAATCCTGCATCGATTTTAGTGACTTCAACAACAACAGTTTTGTTGCTGCCTTCAAAGTTATCGTCACCGCTATAGATTACATCTATAGTATGATTGCCGGTTGAATTAGGAGTATAAACAACAGGAACACCAACAGGAACAGTCACATTAGAACCATCATCAAACACAAAAGTAACATTACCAGTAGCATTAGAATCAGACACA
>NZ_JAZUMY010000054.1:0-1930 GCF_045603845.1 Methanobrevibacter sp. | reverse complement strand
GCGTGTATAGGCTCACGCTCTTCCCGAAACCGAAAAATTATTTTAAAGGAGAATTATTATGAAAAAAACTAACAAAACTTTTAAGAGATTCGCAGCCATCACTTCCGCTTCACTTTTAGCAGCTTGCGCTGTTGCTCCCGTGGCATTTAATGCTTTTGCCGTCAAGGTTACAATCGACTCATCAGTTGATAATGATGGTTATGATGCTGATAAAGCAACACACACTTATACAGCATACCCAATTTTTGCAGGTGAATTTACAGATGAAGGATTAACTATTAATGGTTGGGGAACTGGTTTTGATTCAGCTAGCTTGTTAGCGAATGAAACTTTCAAAGCGCTTGTTGTTGAACCCGCTGTTCCAGAGGATCCTGATACACCTGAAATTGAAGCCAAAGATGCTGTTACATTTGCAGATTTTATTTCTGGAAAAGCTAATGATGATTTAGCTGCTGTAACAGCACAGGCTATTGAAAAAATGATTGCATTAGATTCAATTACAGCTGACGGATTAGCTGATATTTTGGCACAGTATGTAAGTGCAAATGGTACGCCAATAGCTGCTAATACTGATTTATCACAGGGTTACTATTTAGTAAAAGATACATACACTGTTGGTACTGATACAGCTACGAATGATGCACTTTCTAAGTTTATTCTTAAGGTGGCAGGAAATGAAGACATTGTAATTACACCTAAGAAATCTTATCCTACAGTAATCAAGAAGGTTAAGGAAGATAATAGCAATAATACAATAGCTGATTATCCTGAGGGAGCTACTGCTCTTGAAAATGCTGTTGACCATACAACAGGTTGGAACGATGTAGGAGATTTCTGTATTGGAGAAGAAATTGACTTTATGCTTTATGGTTCTGTTCCTGCTACAATTGATGATTATACAAATGGCTATAAATATGTATTCAATGATAAAATGAGTTCAAATCTTGAGTATATTGATGCAGGTAACGACGGTAAACCTGATGTAACCGTTTATATTGGTGATACAGAAGTAGATTCAGATGATTATATTGTAAGCGACATTGTTGACAATTCATTTAGTGTCACATTTAATAACCTTAAAGAGATAAGCGATGAAGAGGATAATCCTATAACAGTAGACGGTTCAAGTATAGTAAAAGTTGCTTATAAGGCAAAGTTAACATCTAATGCTGAACCTGGTAAAAATGGTGAAACAAATGAAGTTTACCTTGAGTACTCAAATAATCCTGAGTGGTCTGGTGAAGCATCAAATAATACAGTAGATAAGACGATAGTAGATAAGGTTGTTGTATTCACATATGAACTTGATGTAACTAAGGTTGACGGTGCAACAAAGAAAAAACTTGAAGGTGCATCTTTCCAGCTTTATAAAGTGGTTAAAGAAACTGAAAACTCAGTAGAAGTAGATAATAGATATTATGCTAAAGCAACAAATGGTGTATTTGCTGGATGGGTTAAGGCAACAAAGGCAGGAGATGATTATACTGTTCCAGCTGATGCAGCTACATTCACTTCTAATGCTGATGGTTTATTTACACTTAAAGGTATTGATGAAGGTACATATTATCTTTCTGAAACTAATCCACCTCAAGGATATAATGCACTTCCTGGAGATAAAAAGCTTACAATTACAGCAGAAACAGCTAATGAACAAGACGAAGTAGCAGATGGTAGCGAACTCCAATCATTATCAATTACTGTGGATAGTGTCAATACACCAGGTAACGTTACAGATGGTAGCGTAAGTATGAGTGTTGAAAACAATAAGGGTACAGAACTCCCCGGCACCGGTGGTATCGGTACAACAATCTTCTATCTTGGCGGTGGAGCAATGGCAGCAATCGGCGGCATTTACCTCATTTCCAAGAGAAGAATGAGAAAGTCTGAGGAATAAGTTAAAATATAACATTATTAAATCGGAATAGAAAAC
>NZ_JAZUMY010000053.1:0-22564 GCF_045603845.1 Methanobrevibacter sp. | reverse complement strand
TCAAAATCAAGTGCACTGCATACCGGTGACCCGATTTTTACGATTTCGACATCCACTGCCTTATCTTTGATTTCAAGCAGCATAACTGTTCTGTCAGCAAGCCTAGGTACAATCGGGCTGCCAGGATTCAAGTGCAAAACTCCGTCCTTCTGCTCTATTTTTGGCTGGTGGGAGTGGCCTGAAACCAGTATGTCAACATCCAATTCCTTGGCCAGATAAATTAACTGGTCACTATCTGCTCTTGGATAAACTTCTCCGTGTATAACACCAATTTTTAAACCTTCCACTTCCACTACCTTTGCTTTCGGCAGATTAATTCCATTTGCCCTATCCATATTTCCCTGAACTGCCATAACAGGGGCAATTTCTTCAAGTTCCTCCAGAACTCCGGGGGAGGTCAAATCTCCTGCATGTAAGATTAATTCAACATTACTAAATGCTTCAATAACATTCTGGGGCAATATTCTCGCCCTATCAGGTATATGAGTGTCTGAAATTAAACCGATTAACATTCTATTCAATCCTTAATTATTCAAGTAAATATCTATTTGTCATTATATAAATAACAACTATTATAAATTGTTAGAAATATATTAATATATATCATTCTTTTAGGAGAAGATAAAATGGGAGAAGTTAAAAAGGAAGATATTTTAGATATTTTGGCTAATTATGACAAAAGTGAAATAACAATAGCCACTCTCGGAAGCCACACTTCTTTACATATTTTACAAGGTGCAAAGGAAGAAGGATTTAGAACCGCTATAGTTTGTCAAAAAGGAAGAGAAATTCCATATCAGAGATTTGATGTTGCAGACGAATACATCATAGTTGATGAATTCAAAGATATTGTCAACGAAGATGTACAGCAGAAACTCCGAGATATGAATGCAATTGTTATTCCTCATGGCTCTTTTGTTGCATATGCAGGTCTTGATAATGTGGAAGACAAATTCAATGTCCCGATGTTTGGAAACAGAGATGTGCTTCGATGGGAAGCTGAAAGGGACAAGGAAAGAGCATTGCTCGTTGAAGGTAATGTCCGTATTCCTTATAAATATGACAATCCATCTCAAATCGACAGGCCGGTAATGGTCAAGTTCCCTGGAGCAAGAGGAGGAAGAGGTTACTTTGTAGCATCATCTCCTGAAGAGTTCGATGCTAAAATTGACGCTATGAAATCCCGTGGATGGTTGGAAGATTCCGATGTGGAAGCAGCACACATTGAAGAATATGTTTCAGGCTGTAACTACTGTATACACTATTTCTACTCAGCATTGGAAGATAAAGTTGAACTGATGGGTATGGATACAAGATACGAATCCAGTATTGACGGTTTCGTAAGAATGCCTGCAAAAGATCAACTGGACATTGATTTAAGTCCTTCTTATGTTGTAACCGGTAATCACCCTGCTGTAATCAGAGAATCCTTACTTCCACAAGTGTTTGACATGGCTGATAAATTAGTTGAAAGCGCTAAAAAATTAGTCGAACCAGGATTAAACGGTCCGTTCTGTATGCAAACATTAGTCAATGATAATTTGGAAGTAATCTGTTTTGAAATCAGTGCAAGAACTGACGGTGGAACAAACACATTTATGGACGGTTCTCCTTACTCATACCTAACTTACGGCAAACCTATGAGTATGGGTAGAAGAATAGCTTTAGAAATTAAAAATGCGATTGAAAAAGAAGAGTTAGAAAAAATAATAACATAATTCAGTTATTATTTTTCTTTTTATTTTTATTTTTACCAATATTCTGTTTTTTCTCATATTCTGCTTTTGCTTTGACACGGTCTCTTTTAGCCCAAGCACCAACAAATCCTATTAATGCACCTATAAGAAGAATGAGTACTACCACACTAACGGTTCCGGTAGGTGATGTAAAGAATTCTCCGCTAAATTCTCCCAGTGCGCCTTGAAACATCAGGTATACGATTGGTGTAGAGGCCAATGCTCCGAGAATAGCACCATATTTTATATTGATTGCCGTGTATCCGACATATAATAATCCGACGGATGCGAAAAGGTATGCCCAGTCATATCCGTATGATCCAACTATTACCATTGCTGCTGATGCTGCAGCACCTATAATCAATGCTTTCCAGTCAATATCTCCTTTTATTGCCATATTTTTACCCCTTGTCTTTTGAAGAGATGAATCCTCCTACTGCTCCAGTAATTCCCATTACTATCGCATAATAAATTAATTGTTTTATGATTTCGATTAAACTTGCCGCACCGGACACGGTAAATCCAACAAGTCCTCCGAAAATGCCGGTTAGGCTTCCGCCAAATGTCACTATTAAAATAAATATTATTGCAGTTATTATTGTGCCTAAAGCACCTGCAACAGCAGCATTCCACAGACCATTCATTGCTCCCGAATGGGCAATATATCCCACTATGAATCCTACAACCAACAGTCCGATGAATTCATAATGCGGAATAAAAGATCTTACCATAACGGTTAATATGAAACCTATTATCACTGCACTCCATTTAGTCATTATTTCACCATCAATGAAATTATTTTTAAACAGGTTAATATATGTATTCCCATTTTAAATATTATTTGTGATTATTTTTTGCATAAAGTTAATAGATGTCAGATAATTTGTCTTTGATTTTTTCAAGTATCGCCAAATGCATTCTTTTGGTAAATTCTGCCCTGTCGTTCTGATTCAAGACATCAAGATAACCCTGCGATACTAAATTGAAAGCGAAAGGTGTTGGAATCACTGTATTTATTGTTTTTATTTCCATTTCTTCTGATGCAATCCATTCAATAACTTTTTGAGCATTTTCAACGTCCATATAATCTTCCAATGATTCCCTTTTGGCTTCTTTTAATATCGGGAAGTTTTCATCCATTTCCTGTACAAATTTAAGCAGTATTTTTCCCCGTACTTGCTGGCGGCCAACAGACTTTGATTCTCCTTTATATCGTCTGAGCGTCATCAGTGACCTTCCTGCACAGTGTCTGAATCTGCTTGCCAGAGTTTCTGTCTTTTCAAGGGACTGCGTAAGTATTGGCTTGAAGTTTTCCGGCGTCAATTCCTTAAATGATTCAAGTCCTCCAATTTTGCTGTCTGAGCTTAAGTAAAATCCATTGTCTGATATGGATATTGTCACATTCATGTTGTATCTTCTTGCCACCAGATAAGCTACTGCACGGGAGAGTGCATCATTCACCTTTCTTCCAAACAAAGTGTGGAATATTACAAAGCGTCTGTCACCAAAACCACGATAATATTCTATCAATAATTTCCTGTTGCTTGGAATTTGGGCATACTTGAACTGCTCAACAAAATATTCATATATGGAATTCGCAGCAAAATCGTCAACATAGAGATAATCGTATATGAATTCCATTATGTCTTCTTTGCTTCTTCTGTACTGAAACATTGAATCCATATGTGCCCTGAAGCGTTGTATGTCCATTGCCAAATCAAAGGAAAGTGGCAGCTGTTGTGAAAACCATGATGGAATTGTTGGAGGTCCGCTTGACGGACTGACATTAATTGTCATTCCCTTACCGTAATTGAATCTGTAGGTGTTTCCTCCCAAAACAAAGGTGTCTCCTTTCTTAAGCCTTTCCATAAATTCCGCTTCAATTTTACCTACAGTTTCGCCATCACATTTAACCAGAACTCCCGAACTGTCAGGTATTGTACCTATATTTGTTGAATAAAGCATTCTTGCCAGTTTTCCTCTTTTGCCGAATGTGTTTTCCTTGTAGTCAACCCATATTTTTGCATAAACGTATCTTTCTTCAAGTTCGCCATATTCTCCGGCCAAATAGCTTAAAACGTCTTCATAGTCGTCACGACTTAAGTCCTTATAGCAATAGCTTTTGCGGATAACGTCATATGCATAATCAATATCCCATGGATTTTCAATGCCCATTCCATAGATGTGCTGCGCCAGAACGTCCAGGCAGTTTGTAGGAATCTGAATTCTGTCAATCTTGCCTTCTTTGGCATTTTTTAAAAGAACGGAACATTCCACCAAGTCATCCCGGTCAGTCACAATGATTTTTCCGCGGGATTTTTCATGCAGCTTATGTCCGCTTCTGCCGATTCTTTGAAGAGCTCTTGACACGGATTTTGGCGAGTTAATAAGAACTACCAAATCAATATATCCAATATCTATCCCCAATTCAAGAGAAGTTGATGAAACGACCACTTTGAGTTTTCCTTCCTTCAGGTTGTTTTCGGTTTCCAGCCTAACCTCTTTTGATAGGGATGAATGGTGTGCCATTATGTTTTCGCTGTTGTAGTTCATCGGAAACATCTTTTTGAGATTGTAGACAAATCTTTCTGTTCCGCTACGGGTATTTGTAAAAATTAATGTTGTTTTGTTTTCCTGAATCAAATCATCAAGCAAACTGTATAGCCCTAAACGGGTGTCTTCCTCATCGGCTATTGTAATGTCGCTTACCGGACACATCACTTCCATGTCGAGCTCTTTTAAATAACTTATGTTGACTATGCTGCAGTTTCTTTCAACGCCATATTCGTATCCGACCAGAAATCTCGCCACTTCCTCAATGGGACTTACTGTGGCCGACAGCCCTATTCTTATGAAATTGCCAATCAGATGCTGCAATCTTTCAAGAGATAAGCTTAAATGAACACCTCTCTTGTTTTCCGCAAGGGAATGTATCTCATCAACGATTACGTATTTGACATGGCTTAATTTCTCTCTAAATTTAGGAGCTACAAGAAGAATCGAGAGTGTTTCGGGTGTTGTAATCAGGATGTGTGGCGGAACCTTAAGCATCTTCTGCCTCTGATACTGTGTTGTGTCTCCAGTTCTTACGGCCTTTCTGATGCCTAATTTCTTACCTGCGATTTTTTCTATTTCCTGCAGGGGTTCATCAAGGTTTTTCTCAATGTCATTGTCAAGCGCTTTCAATGGGGATATGTAAATGCAATATACCTTATCCTCAAGCATGCCCTTTTCGGATAATTCGGTAAGTTCGCTAATGACTGATAGGAATGCTGTCAGTGTTTTTCCGGAACCGGTTGGTGATGAAACCAACACATTATTCTTTTTATGGATTTCAACGATTGACTTTTTCTGAGCAGGAGTAAAATCATCAAATTTGGAGTCAAACCATTTTCTGACCCATGGATGGAGAGTTTTATAAATCTCTTTTTTTGAATAATTTTTAGTCTGCTCTTGAATCATTTTATCAGTTTTTCTTTGTCTTAAAGATTATATATTTACAAAATCTAATATTTTAATATATTAACATTAGAGGTTATATAAATGTCTAATTTCACAATGACTGAAGCGATTGAAAATCTTCAAAATGAAGATGTAAGTATTAGAAAAGAAGCTATTGAATCATTAATTGGCGTGACTGACGAAGCAGCTATCGATCCATTAATTGAAGCTACAACTGATGAAAATGCACAGGTTAGATTTAAAGCTGCTGAAATTTTAGGAAATATGGGAAATGTTGCATTTGACAGATTAGTTTCTAAATTCACATCTGAAAATGGAAAAAATAAAAGATTTTTAGCATTCGCTTTAAAAGAAACTAATAATGAAAAAGCTATTCCTCTATTTGCCGAAGCAGTAAGCGATGAAGACTTTGGTGTAAGAAAAGTGTCCATCCGTGCTTTAGGTGAACTTCAGGCTCACGATGAATTGGATACAATTGCCAAAGGTCTGGAAGATGAAGATTGGGGTGTGAAACTGGCAACAATCTATGCCTGTGCTGATTTAGCATCTGACGAATCCATTGCATTAATTAAAAAGGCAAGACGTGCAGAATCTGAAAAAGATTTCAAAAAATCTTGTAATAAAGCTATTAAAAAGGCCGAAAAAATTCAAAAGGCCAAAGCTGAGGGCAAGACAATATCCAGCACAATTCCTATGAAGACAATTAAGGAAATGGAAAAGACCAATCCTCAAAAGGCAATAAAAGAATATGAAAAATATGTTAATTCCGGAACTGATAAGGATGCTCCGTATAAAAGACTGGCGGTTTTATACAGGAAATTACATCAGGAAGAGAATGAAATAGCGGTCCTTGAAAAAGCAATTGATGTTTTATCTGAGAAAAAACCTGGAAAAGAAGATTGGTTTGTTAAAAGGCTAGATAAAATGAGATAATTATTTTTCGATTATTTCATACAAATCATTTCTTTTATTTTTTAAAACGGGAATTTCATTCCTGACTTTTTTTATTTCATCCAAATCTATTTCAATAATTTTTAACTCTTCGCCGAATCCTAACTGACAAATAACTTCTCCCCACGGATTTACAGCAATGGAATGGCCGTAACTGTGATAATCTGCATCTTCATTTAATGCAGTTGCAACGCCAACACAGAATACCTGATTGTCCAATGCTCTTGACCTGAACAGCAGTTCCCAATGGGCAGGTCCTGTCGTCATATTGAAGGCTCCAGGATAAAATAATATTTCAGCGCCTTTTTTAACATTGATTTGGGCTAATTGGGGAAATCTAACATCATAACATATTCCCATACCAATCTTGGAAAAATCTGTTTCGGCAACGGTAAATTCATTTCCTGGCGTTAACGTGTCTGATTCCTTAAAATAGATTCCGTCTTTAACATCAACATCAAAGAGATGCATTTTCCTATGCTTTGCAATAACATCTCCTTTTTTATCAAAGAGGTAACTGGTATTGTAAATTTTGGAATTTTCCTTTTCGGGTATTGATCCGGACAAAATATAGATTTCATATTTTTTGGCCAGTTTAGAAATTTTATCTAAAGTTGGACTTGAACTTTCTTCTTCAGCATATTCAACAAATTTGTCGTTTGAATAGGGACAATTGAACATTTCTGGAAGAACAACAAAATCAGAATCGAAACTAGCAGCTTCATTAATCATAGAAGTTGCTTTTGAAATATTTTCCTGCTTATTGTCAACTACATTCATTTGACATAAAGCTATCTTAATCTTACTCATATTATTCTTAAAAATTAAATTGAAAGTATGAAATGATTCATACTATTCAATATGTATAGATTGCAATACAGATTCAGTTTCATTAGATGTAACAGAATCTAATGTATTTCCATTAAATTTAAATACATATAAATTACCGTCAGATAATAATGACACGTATCTTGTAAAACTGCCGTCGTAGTTTTCTAAGACAACATCAGAAGTATTTTTTCCATCTAATTGAATTGTTTGAATTGTATTTATGTAATCTCCATTTTCTTGAGCAGAACTAATTCTTTGACTATTTATTTCATATATTGATGAAAATTCACTAGAAACAGTGTAATACTCAATAAAAGTACCATTACTACCTTCAAAGAAGATTGCATCTTCATGTAATTCATCGCTTCCATTGGTTTCACTCCATCCTGAAGGATATGAGAATGAAACGCCAGCGTTTGAATATTTTTGAGCTCCATCAATGCTAGTTGATGTTTCGGTAGCTGGTCCTGTAGCTATAATTATACCAATCACTATAATTGTTATAAGTAAAATGGCACCAATAACAAGTTTATTGTCTTTTAAAATTTGTAATGTACTTGGTTCATTTCCATTTTTATTAATTATTGGTCTGTCTTCGAAGATATCCTCTTCTCTAATAGCTTTTACTTTAGGTTTGGGAAATTTATATCCACAATTTCCACAAACGGGAGCACCATCATAACTAGGATTTCCACATTCAGGACATTTTTTCACAGATTAACCTCCATTAAAATTTAGATTTATTACTTATAATATTTAAAGTAAATGATTATAATATAATAATTAAAGATGTGATACAATGTCAGATGATAAAAAAATTAATGTTAACGATATAAATTATGCAATATATAAACTTGGAAATTGGAAAAATACATATGAAATTAATCAGATAGGTTTATCCAAAGAAATTCCAGTCACTAAACCAACAATAACTCATATTAAATTCAGTATGGATGAAATCAGAAAATCTCAATTCGATATTTCAAACAGGACTGTTAACGGTTTTGTAGCTATTGCATTTCAAATCAATCCTAAAATCCAGGAAATGGAACTGGATGATGTCATTGAACTTGAACAAAAAGAGTTTGATAATATAATTGATGAATTGGATAATTTGGTGTTATTGGATGAAGATTCAACCGTTGATATTGATGATGAAAATTATCTGATTTATAAGTTGGAAAAGGAATGTCACATGACAATTTCAATTCCGGCAAATGAGCATACTAAAAAATATTATGAAGATGAAATGAAAAGAATCGATGATGCAGTCTTGAATTAGAATGCATCCAATGTAATTTTTTTATCTCTTTTCAATTCACGAGGAGGTTCGACACTGACAAATTCTATGCCTTCCTCTTCAATTAATTCTCGGGCATCTTCCATTAATGATGGTGCTACGAGCAATCCTCTGATTTTCTTTTTTTGAGCTTTACATTCTCTTAAATAATCGTTTTCTTTATTTTCAAAATCTTCCAGATATCTTTTTAATTGTTTTACAGCACTAACTCCTGCTTTACGTGCTTTCAGCTCTAAAATCATCAGATTGCCATCATTGTCTTTACCTAAAATATCAATAAATCCGTGTTCCACACTGTATTCTCTGGTTTTTGGAGTAAATCCCTCTTCAATGATGTGAGGCCTTTTCATAATCATATCGCTCATGTCTTTTTCATATCCTGCCTGTTCAAGCTCTTCAAAGTCTTCAACATTGGCATAGTTGATGAATTGGATTTGTCTTATTTCAACACTCAATAACTCTTTTGGAGTTCTTCTGTGGCTTTCCAGAATAAGTCTGTCCCCTCTGAGATAACATCTGGTTTTTGATTTTGGAGGTTGCCAGTTTACAGGTTCTACTTTTTTGTCCTGATGGATTAAAAATGATCCGTCTGGCTTAATCAGTATTATGCGTTCTCCCCAATTCAGCTGACTTAAAGCACGTCCTTCATATTCCACTTTACAGCAGGCAAAAATAATTATTGTGGCTCTTTTACGCAATGCCTCTTCAACTAAATCATATGCATTTTCACTATCTGGTTTTTCAAGAATTCTATATTTCATTACTTTTTACATTGGTTAGATTGATTTAAATATTTTGTTTTTTAAAATTAATTTTAGAATTTAATTAATGGTGGGATTTAAAATTTGTGAAGATGAATATTTTGAACAAAAAAGAGAAACATATGTGATGGATTCATTTAAATTTACAAATGGTGAAGTCTTGAAAGATGTGACTGTTGAGTTTATGGCCTTCGGCAATCCTAAATATGATGGCAACACTATTACAAATGCCATTGTTTATTGTCATGGTTCTTTAGGCAATTTCACTTCCGTTAAAAAGATATTTCCTTTAAATTATGAAAATGATCCATTTGATGAGAATAAATATTTTTTCATATCAATTTCTGCTTTAGGGTCTCCAGGCTCTTGCAGCCCATCATCCACTAACTTAAAAAACAAATTTCCCAATTACACCATTGAAGATGTAGTAAATTTTCAAAAGCAATTTTTGTCTGAAAAATTTAATGTTGAACACGTTTTGGGCATAATAGGCAATTCAATGGGTGGTTTTGTTGCTTTGACATCAGCTATTTTATATCCTGATTTTGCTGATTTTATAATGCCTGGTGTAAGCAGCTATAAGGTTGCAGGCCACGATTATATATTGTCTAAATTTGTAGATGAAATCATCACTTCTGATGAAAATTACGAAAAAGGTATTTCAAATGATTCCATTAAAAGAACAATCCGACTGGCTAGTTTGGCGGAATATAATTTCGGTGTCTCCAAAGAGGCATTAAGGGCAACTCCAAAAGAGGAACTGTCCCGGAATTTCGAAGAGTTCGGTGATGAAAGTTTATTATTGGATGTATATGACATTAAATATTGCAATGAAGCCTGCATGAATTATGATGTCGAAAATGATTTAAATAAAATTAAAGCAAAGACATTCATTATTTCCTGTGCGCAGGATCCGCATTTTCCTCCGGAACTTGACGGAATTCCAATGTCTGAAATGATTGAAGATTCCAAAATTGTTATAATGGACTCTCAACTGGGCCATTTATGCTTCAATGAACTTGAAAATATTACTGATGAATTAAATGATTTTATGAAGGAGTTTGATGAGTAGATGATTGTTAAGATTACTGATTTTGATGAAAATGTTGAAATTCCATTCATTGATTACGATGTTGCCGGATTAACGGCAATGCAAATGAAATTTTTGGAAGAAAATTTGGATGAGGAAACTTCAATTGATGGGGACATTCTCAGGATAAGACTTTATTTTAAGGATATTTTCCCCTTTCAAAGTGAAGTGGCTAAAATAAGGCTTGATGACTTCATAGCTCGTGAAGAAATTGAAATGAATGTTTTCTTATCTGGTTTTTTGGAAGATATGTGAATATAATTCATATATTTTCAATATTTTTAAATGAATTTGATATTATTTCCATAAAAAATGTCTTTTCATATAAAACTATTTATATTGCTGTTCAACATATAAATAATTGATAATTATTGTGGTGGATTGGATGGATAGGGAGAGATATTTCTTAAAAAATGAACAATATTATATTCGGGAGTTTGAATTTACGGACGGCACAATTGTGGAAGATGCTGTTGTGGATTATGGAAGCATGGGAACTCCGAAATATGATGAAAATGGAAATATGATTAACGCAATCCTTTTTTGCCACAGTTTTTTTGATGATTATTCATCTATCCATGATTTTGATCAGATATTCGGCAGGGATAAATTATTCAATCAGGAGGATTATTTTATAATTTCCATCACTTCATTAGGCTTTTCACACTCATTTTCTCCATCTGTTTCAGGTTTAAAAAATGATTTTCCCCATTATGAAATGGAAGATTTAGTTAATTTTCAAAGACAATTCTTAAATGAAAGATTTCCAGAAATCAAAAAGATTAAAGGTATTTTAGGTTATTCCTTTGGAGGCACTATTGCTTTAGGATGGGCTATTCATTATCCTGATGATATGGAGTTTGTCATTCATTTTGCAAGTTCACATATAAATTCCGGTTTTAAATATGTTTTTTCAAAACTATCCACTAACATACTTGAAACTTCAATCCAACAAAATCAGCATGATGTTTATCACAAATCAATGTCTCAAGGATTAATACTGCTTTCACAGCTTTATTATTTATTGAGTTTTCCAATAAATTATATTTATTCATTATCTCCTGAGGAAATCGATGTCTCTTTAGAAAATTTCAGAGAGGAAAGTTTATTTAGAGATATCTTTGATATGAAAAGGGCAAATGAGTTTATGTTGTCTTTGGATTTATCTTCACAGTTGGATCAGATAAAATGCAGGCTTTTGGTCATTGGTGTTGAAAATAATAACCTTTCTGTTCCGATATATGATTCAATACCTATTCATGAGGCAGTTGACGGTTCCGAATATATCTTATTAGATGCTTCTGACGGGTATAAAGAAGCTAATTCCCTTTATAAAATTGAAAATGAAATCAGGGAATTTGTTGAAAAAAAGTAAAAAAAGAGATTTTGAGCTAGTAATAACTAACTATTTTGATGCGTCAAGCATATGCTGAACTGCTTTTAAAGATTTGCTTGCCACTTCATCAGGAACAGTAACTTCAGGAGCTTCATTTTCCAAAGCGTCTCTAACTTTTTCCAATGTATGAAGTTTCATTGTTTCACAGATTGCTCCTTCAAGCAAGGGATATAGTTTTTTTCCAGGAATTTCTGAATTTATTCTTGTAATCATATCGATTTCCGTTCCGATTACAAATTCTTCAGCATCGCTTTCAGCAATGAATTTCAGCATTCCTCCAGTTGACAGCACTTCATCACAGGCTTCCTGAACGTTCATATTACATTCAGGGTGGCAGATTATGATTGCATTAGGGTACTGTTCACGTTTAAGTTCAACATCTTCAACATGGAACAATTTGTGAACATAACAGTGTCCGCCTTTCGGTGTTGGGATAATTTCCTTGTCGATCTTTTTCTGAACATGGGCTCCCAGGTTATTGTCCGGTCCGAATAATATTTTTTCGTGGGGTAAACTTTCAGTTACTTTGACTGCATTGGCGGATGTGCATAATGTGTCTGCGTGCTGCTTTGCCTCAGCAATACTGTTTACATAAAGTATTACTCCCGCATCAGGATGTTCTTCGATTGATTTCAATAATTCTTCTTCAGGCAACATATGGGCCATTGGACATTCCGCATTTAAATCCGGAATGACTATTTTTTTGTCGGGATTCAATATGTATGCGGTTTCTGCCATAAAATCAACACCACAGAATACAACTAAATCCTTATCATCAATTTCAGATGCTTTTATACATAATTCCAATGAATCGCCTAAAAAATCAGCAATTTCCTGAATTTCTTTTGGCTGATAGTTGTGTGCAAGAATAATTGCATTTTTTTCCTCTTTCAATTTTTTAATTTCATCCTGAATGCTCATCATTTCACCTATTCGAAAATTCTCTTATTTTATTAGTAATTATTAATTTATCATCATCTTTATTATTATAGTCTTTTATCCAAAATGATACTTTAATGTTTGTTTCTTCAAAAGTTATACCTTTTGCATAAATCCTTGGTTTGGGATTGTCTAAAACGTCATCAAGCTGTTTAATTTCTTTGATTATATATTCATTAAATTCATCTAAATCAACATTCAATGGCAAACCTGCCAGGATGTTTATACGATACTTTTCCGGAGCTTTATATAATTTGAATAAGTTGTTTGTAAGTGTGGAATTAGGTATTGTGCTGATAATTCCGTCATCATCCTTAATTGTTGTGGTTCGCAAATGAATTATTTCAATTACTCCTTTCGTATTATTAATTTCGATTGTGTCCCCTACTTTAATGCTTTTGCCGATAATCAATATGATTCCTGAAAATAGGTTGGATATTATGTCTTTTGCTGCAAGGCTCACTGCAATACCTACAATACCTAAGCTTAATAGGGTACCGTATAAATTTATTCCAAACAAGCTTAAAATTTTCATCAACGCAATAAAATAAATGATGTATACGATAATATCTCTGATGAGGTATATTCCGGTCATATCCTCGTTGAAACGTTCAAATCTGTTCAAAATCTTTGTAATGATTCTAGCTATTATTGTTGTTATGATTATTATGGCGATAATCATCAATGTTGTTTCTATTGGGTTTGCCGGAAGGTTCATATTATAACTCCACTTTCATTAAATCTTTAGCGATTTTTGTATTTTCAAAGATTTCTTTAGCTTCTTTTAGCAGATCACTTATATCAACATATCTTGTGCTGATGTGTGTCAATATCAGTTCTTTGGAGTGTGATTGAAGCGCAATATTTGCAGCATCAGCCGAAGTGGAATGAGCATGCAGTTCTGCCTTGTCCCTGTCTTCAAGTTTATATGTTGATTCATGAATTAAAATACTTGAATCATGTGCAAATTCAATCATTTCTTCGCAGGGAATCGTATCTCCGGAATAAGTTATTTTATGGCCTTTTCTCGGAGGACCTAAAACCTGCTGGGGTTGTATGATTTCACCGTCAACTTCTACAGGAATTCCCTTATGGAGCTTTCCGAAAGCAGGGCCTTCCGGAACGCCTAATTCTATGGCTTTTTCACGGAGGAATCTTGGTTTTTTCAGCTCTTCAACAGAATAGGCCAAAGTCAACGTATTATGCTTCACTTTCTGTGCTTTGATTACATATTCCTCGTTTTCAATTATTGTTCCGGAATCAATTTCAATCCATTCCACTGGAAAGTCAAAATTAGGAAATCCAAGACATGCTATGGCCTGTCGCAGATTGTCAAGACCTCGGGGTCCATATATTGTTAATTTGCTTTCACGCCCTCTGAAGTTCATTGACTGCAGCAATCCTGGAATGCCCAATATATGGTCTCCATGGTAATGTGTGATGAAAATCTTTGAAATTTTCATAGGGCTTATTTTCGCATAAATCAACTGTCTTTGGGTTCCTTCACCGCAGTCGAATAGTATGGTCTCTCCAAAGGCTTTAAGGGCAATTGAAGGATGGCTTCTTGAATAAGAATGGACTGCAGATGAGGTTCCTAAAAATGTAATTTCCATAATTTAATCACTTATTTTATATTGTAATTTAAATATATATTTTAATCAATATATTAAATTTTTTAAGGTGATGATGTGGATAAAATACTGGAATATATGCTTGAAGAAGATGAAGGGTTTGGAGATGTGACTTCAAACAGCGTTATTGATGAATTGGATGAGGTTAATGCATATATCGTTTCAAAAGACGAAGGTATTTTGGCAGGAATCAATGTAGCTAAAGAACTGTTCGAATCTCGTAAAGTTCGTGTTCTCTTTCACTTAAGCGACGGGTGCGAAATAAAAAAAGGCGATTTGCTGATGTTTATTCATGGCAATGCCCGTGATATCTTATTGGTTGAGCGGACTGCTTTGAATTTATTGATGCGCATGAGTGGAGTTGCAAGCGCAGCTAATAAATATGTTAATCTGGTTAATGGTGATGTTATTATTGCAGGAACCCGTAAAACTCAGCCCGCCATAGGAAAATATGATAAAATGGCTTTAAAAATCGGCGGTGCCGATACTCACAGGTTTAGTCTGGATGACATGCTGTTAATTAAGGACAATCATATTGCAGTTGTCGGATCTCCGCTGGATGCTCTTAAAAAGGCACAGAAAAATGCAAGCTTTTCTAAAAAAATCGAGATTGAAGTTGAAACTCTTGAAGATGCAATAGCATGTGTTGAAAACAAAGCGGATATTGTCATGTTGGATAATATGGACTACGGGAAAGTAAGTGACGTTTTGGATGAACTTGAAAAAAGAGGAATACGTCAAAATTCATTAATTGAAATTTCCGGAGGAATCAATGAGGACAATATTGGAGATTATATCGGACTGGGCGTTGATATCATTTCCATCGGAGGATTGACTCATTCTTCCAGAAGCCTGGATTTCAGTTTAAAAATAGACAAATGATTATCTGATTTTATCCCCTGTCATTTTTTCTTCCTCTTCAATTAGCATCCTTTCAATTTCCCCATTTTCCAGACGTTTGATTGCATCATCAATTTCATATTTCAATTCACTTAATTCATCCAATTCCTTTTTCCATTCACTATCTTCTGTTAATCTTAAGTTTTCCCATCTTGAATAATCAATGTCGACATCTATTTCATTATTTTTTATATTTTCAAGTGTTGAGAAATATTCCTCCTGGATTTCTTTTCTTGTAGCTATTAACTGTTCATATTTGTTGATGATATTTTCTAACTGATAGGACATTAACTTAAACCGTTCACTATCATAGTCAATTTTCATTTTTCGAAAGTCATCTAGAACTTTTGTTAAATTTTCATCCATTTTTTGTCTCCAATCATAAAAGTGTGTTAATGGTTTGTCATGTGTATGTTATGAGTGTGTTAAGTGATATATATCAATTAGTATTCATTTTATATATTAATATTTATGTGTGAGAGTGAAGAATTTCTGGAATTGGTGGCGTATGTTCGTGCATCAAATCGCAGAATGGACATTATCAAATTTCTTAGTTATGATTTAAAAACGCCTAAGGAGATTGGGAATGAATTAAATATTCGTACCAATCATATTTCTAATCTTTTGGCGGATTTAAGAAAACGTGACCTTGTTGTCTGTGTAACGCCAAATGTTCATAAGGGCAGGCTATATAAATTGACGGATAACGGCAACAAGGTTCTCAATTATTTATAATATTTTTTCAATACAGCTCTTTTTTAACATTCTTTTTTCAAAAAACAAACTTTTAATAATATTGTAAAAGATATATAATAGAGATAGATAATTATTATATTATTTTTTATACAATGGTGATTTAATGGTAAAAATAGCTAAATTAGCTTTGGAAGATGGAACTGTTATAAAAGGAGAAGGATTTGGTTATGAGACGACTAAATTAGGAGAGCTTGTTTTTTCAACAGGTATGGGTGGTTATACCGAATCTTTGACTGATCCGTCTTTTAAAGGAGAGATATTGATGTCCACTTATCCTTTGGAAGGAAATCATGGGGTAAGTGAAGACTGGTATCAATCTGATAAGATTCAGGTTGAAGGTTTCGTTTGTCGTGAAGTTTGTCGTGAATTATCCAATTTCGGACCTCAAAAAACTTTGGATGAATTTTTAAAAGAATTTAAAACTCCCGGTATCAGTGGAATTGATACAAGAGATTTGACTTTAAAAATCCGTGAAAGAGGTTCTCTTAAAGCAGCCATTACTACTGAAGACATAGCTGATGATAAATTAATCGAAATGGCTAAATCACAGCCAAGTATTGAAGACAGGGATGTCGTGCCTGAAGTTTCAACAAAAGAAATAAAGATTTTTAATGAAGATGCTGATAAAAAAGTCGCATTAATTGATTGTGGTGTTAAAAGAAACATTATTAACTCATTTTTGGAAAGGGATATTGGAGTAATATTATTCCCGTATGACACTGATTACAAAACTATTTTAGATTACTCTCCAAGCGGTCTGATGATCACCTCCGGACCTGGAAATCCGGACAGAGTAACAGAAACGATTGAAACCATGAAAAAACTATCCAACAGATTACCAATTTTCGGTATCTGTATGGGTCAGCAGTTAATCGCAAAATCTTTTGGAGCTAAATCTTATAAGATGAAATTTGGACACAGGGGAGAAAATCAGCCTGTAAAAGATTTGAACACCGGAAAAGTGTTTATCACATCACAAAATCATGGGTTTACAATCGACAAGGAATCATTGAAAGAAACTGACTTGGTTTTAACCCAAATTAACTTAAATGATGGAACTCCTGAAGGTATTTCCCATAAGGAATTGCCACTGCATTGTATACAGTACCATCCTGAAGCAGGACCTGGTCCAAATGATACAAGAAGCATTTTTGACGAATTTAATCAAATGATGGAAGATTACTAATTAATTAAAAGAGGATTGCATATGCCAGTAGATAAAGATATTAAAAAAGTATTAATTATTGGTTCTGGACCTATTCAAATCGGACAGGCTGCTGAGTTCGATTATTCTGGATCACAAGCATGTAAATCACTAAGGGAAGAGGGTATTGAGACAGTTCTTGTAAACAGTAATCCGGCTACTATTCAAACAGATATTGACATGGCAGATACTGTTTATACCGAACCGTTGACTCCGGAAATTGTTGCTAAAATTATTAAGGAAGAAGAAGTTGATGCTATTTTACCAACCATGGGTGGACAAACCGGATTAAATATAGCAACAGGTCTTGGAGATTTAGGATTATTGGAAGGAATCAAAGTTTTAGGTTCTGATGTTCAAACCATTAAGGATGTGGAAGACAGGGACTTGTTCGCCAATCTTATGGAAGAAATCGGTGAGGAAATTCCAAAATGTCAGGCTGTTGAAAGTGTTGATGATGCACTTAAGGCCGTTGAAGAGATTGGTTATCCTGTTATTGTAAGGCCTGCATTCACTTTAGGCGGAACTGGTGGGGGAATTGCCCATAATGAAAAAGAATTGATTGAAATTGCTAACCACGGTTTGGATATGAGTTTCATCAATCAGGTTCTCATTGACGAATCAGTTCTCGGTTGGAAGGAAATAGAATTTGAAGTAATGAGGGATAAGGAAGATACCTGTATAATTGTCTGTACAATGGAAAACATCGATCCTATGGGTATTCACACAGGAGACAGTGTTGTTGTCGCTCCGATTCAAAACTTATGTGATGAAACAATTCAAAAAATGCGTGATGCATCAATTAAAATCATAAGAGCATTAGGTATTCGTGGAGGATGTAACATTCAGTTCGCTTTAAACCCGGAAACTGATGAATATAAGGTAATTGAAGTAAACCCTCGTGTATCAAGAAGCAGTGCGCTTGCATCCAAGGCCACAGGTTATCCGATTGCAAAAATCTCCTCCAAAGTTGCATTGGGAATGACTCTGGATGAAATCAGAAATGACATTACCAAAGACACGCCTGCTTCATTTGAACCTGCTATCGATTATGTGGTCGTTAAAATCCCAAGATGGCCATTTGACAAATTCAAAGGAATAAGCCGGGAAGTTGGAGTTCAGATGAAAGCGACTGGTGAAGTAATGGCTATCGGAAGAACCTTTGAAGAAGCATTCCAAAAAGCACTCAGATCATTGGATATGGGATTTGACGGCTTTGAATATGTTGAATACACTGAAGAAGACTTGGCTAATCCGACGGATATTATTTATTTCCAAATTTATTCCGCCATTAAAGATGGAATGGATTTGGATAAGATTCAAAAATTAACTAACATTGATAAATTCTTCCTATACAAAATCAGAAACATCGTAAACTTCGAAAATGAAGTCACTGCAGATAAGTTGGATGATGAAGCATACTTGAGAAAGGCTAAACAGATTGGCTGTTCCAATAAAAGATTAGCTGAATTATCCGGCCAGACTGAAGAGTATATCCGAAATTTACTTTCCAGATATAACATTAAACAATCTTATAAAATGGTAGATACCTGTGCTGCTGAGTTTGAAGCTAAAACTCCTTATTACTACAGCAGCTATGATATTGGAAATGAACTCACATCAACAACTAAGAAAAAAGTTGTTATATTGGGTGCAGGTCCAATCAGAATCGGTCAGGGTATTGAATTTGATTACTGCTGTGTACACTCCTCATTGGCTTTAAAAGAGGATGGAATTGAAACAATATTGATCAACAACAACCCTGAAACCGTAAGTACTGATTATGACATTTCAGACAAACTGTTCTTCGAACCGATTACCTTTGAGGATGTAATGGGCGTAATCGACCAGGAAAAACCTGACGGCGTTATCGTTCAGTTCGGTGGCCAGACATCAATTAACCTGGCTGTGCCTTTGGCAAATGCAGGAGTAAAAATCTTGGGAACTCCATATGAAAGCATTGACAGGGTAGAGGACAGGGAATTGTTCGCTGAACTTTTAGAAAAACTGCATATTCATCAGGCTCCTTACGGAACAGCTAATTCATTTGAGGAAGCTCGTGAAATTGCAGAAAAAATCACATTTCCTGTATTGGTACGTCCTTCATACGTTATCGGTGGAAGGGCAATGGAAATAGTTTATGATAACAATGAGCTTGAGGAATATATGAAGGAAGCGGTTAAGGTTTCCCCGGAACACCCAATTCTCGTTGATAAATTCCTGGAAGATGCAATCGAATTGGATGTTGATATTCTATGTGACGGCGAAGACGTATTCATTGCAGGAATCATGGAACACATTGAAGAAGCTGGAGTTCACTCAGGAGACTCTGCATGTGTAATTCCGCCGCAAACTATTCCTGCACATATCCTGGATACCATTCGTGAAAATTCAAGAAAATTGGCATTGGAACTTGATGTCAAAGGTCTGATGAACATTCAATATGCAGTTAAACTTGATGAGGAAATGGTCTATATCATTGAAGCAAACCCTCGTGCAAGTAGAACTGTTCCATTTGTAAGCAAAGCTATTGGTGTACCATTGGCTAAAGTCGCTACATGGATTATGAATGGCGCTAAACTCAAGGACTTCAATCTGACTAAAGAAATCAAGATTGATCATGTTGCAGTAAAAGAGTCAGTATTCCCATTCCTGAAACTGCCTGAATCAGACACTGTTTTAGGTCCTGAAATGAAATCCACTGGTGAAAGTATAGGTATAGATGAAAGCTTTGGAATGGCATTTTACAAATCTCAACTTTCAGCAGGTATGGATTTACCTAAAGAAGGAAAAATATTCATCAGTGTAAAAGAGGACGATAAGAAAAAAATCAGGCCTATTGCAGAAAAGGCAGCAACACTTGGTTTTGAACTTGTTGCAACATCAGGAACAGCTGATGCAACCTGCCTTGACACTGTTGAAAAGGTCAAAAAAGTATCTCAGGGTTCCCCTAACATCAGGGATTCAATCCTAAACAAAGAAATCGATTTGATTATTAACACTTCAGAAGGTAAACAGTCAGCTCAGGACGGTTATATCATTAGACGTTTAGCTATTGAGCTAGGTATTCCTTATGTTACCACATTGGCTGGTGCAAGGGCTGCTTTAAATGCTATTGAAGCTGTACAAAATAATAAAATCAATGTAAAATCATTAAACGACTATGTTGGTGAAGAATAATTATTCTTCACTAATATTCTCTTTTTTAGTTTGAATATAAGTATTCTTTTATGTTAATTCCGCATGAAGGACATTCTTCCTGGTTAATTTTCAGTTTGCTTCTGCAGTTAGGGCAATAGTTAAGTTTAACTTCATATTCTTTTGTCAGGTCAATTTTCCTGTTCATTTCAATTCTTATTGTAACCTTTTGTTTAAGGGCATTTTCGTCCCAATCGTTTTCCATCAGAATCTTTTTGTAGTAAAATGCCTCTGTCATTGAAGCATAATATCCAAAAATATTTTCTCCCTTTTGGATATAAAATCCTCTCTTTTTGTGGTCAAAAAGGATTTCCCCTTCACGTTCTTTTTTGTTGACTTTTATTCCTTTGATTCTTCCTTTTGACCTCTTTTCGGGAAATGGTGGCAGGGTCATATTTTCATATTTGTTTTCAAGGTCGCATTCCACAAGCAGATCATAGTCAAAATTACAGTAAAACAGTGCATCTCTTTCGTATAATGCATCGGATAATTTTTTAAACTCCCCATAATCCTTATTGTTATATTTTATACGGAATACGTCTCCGCTTTTAACAATATTTCTGTAAAAATATCTTATTTCCTGAGAGTTAATTTTAATCATCCTCATAAATTTGGTATGATTATAATATATAACTAGTATCTAATAAATTTTTAATTGAGATGTAAAAAAAGAAAAAATAAGTTTTAAAAACTTATTTAATTGGTTATGGTGATTTTATTTGAGATGTAGCATTCATTATGTCCTGAAGTTATGATATATTCGCCAGGTATTAAGTTTATATTTAATTTGGCCATGCCGTTGTTGTCTGTTGTACGGTTATATAGTACTCCATTAATATTGAATGATACTGTGGCATTGGATAATGCTTTGCCTTCTCCGTCAACTAATTTTGCTTTGAAATGTTCTTGTGTACCGTATTTTTTGGTTAAATCATCAGCAGATAGTATTGGTTTTACTTTGATGTTGTTGGATACTTTACATCCTTTGTAGTCTGCAGTGATTGTGTAGTCTCCTGCTTGCAGATTGATGTTGAGTTTTGCGTGTCCTGTTTCGTTGGTTGTTCTGTTGTAGAATACTCCGTTGATGTTGAATGTTACTGTTTCGTTTGCTTTTGCTGGGTTTCCTTCGTCATCTAGGACTTTTATTATGTATTGTGAGCCGTTTCTGTAGTATTTTTCCAAATCGTAATTTTCCACTATTGTTGGCAGGACTTTGACATTGTTTGAAACTTCACAGTTTTTATAATTTGCAGTGATGACATACTCTCCAGGGTTTAGATTGATGTTGAGTTTTGCGTGTCCTGTTTCGTTGGTTGTTCTGTTGTAGAATACTCCGTTGATGTTGAATGTTACTGTTTCGTTTGCTTTTGCTGGGTTTCCTTCGTCATCTAGGACTTTTATTATGTATTGTGAGTTGTTTCTGTAGTATTTTTCCAAATCGTAATTTTCCACAATTCTTGGTAGGACTGTGATTGTGTTGTTTTTGCTTTCTCCGGTTTTTGGATTGATTGATTGTATTGTGTAATTTCCCGGCTTAAGATTAATATCTATTCTGGCAACACCTTCTGAATCTGTTGTTCTTTTGTATTCTTTTCCATTTATTTTAAAAGTAATTTTTCTATCTTTTAAAGGAGAAATGGCATCTATAAATTTTGCTTCAAATTTAGATGAATTTTTTTCTATTTTTCTCAAATCTTCAGATATTATGCTACCGCTATTACCTCCTTTAAATATGCAATTTATAATGGATAGATTTTCACTATTGTTGGTTGAATAAATTTGAGATATGTAGTATAAACCTGATTTAATAAATGTTGAATTATTTATTAAAACATTATTGGACTCATTAATTAATAGATTAATCTTAATAGGGTTAGTAGAATTAAATAATGAATTAAAAATTCTTATATTATTGGTTTTATTCAATTCCATTGCATTTATAAATTTCGTATTTTCATTGTTTATAATTTTTATTCCATTAATGATTGATCCGTCACTTCCAGGGATTAAAGTAATCATTGAATTAATTAATTTGTCATTTGAAGTTTTTGGCATTAATGTTAAATTTTTATCAATTATGATTTTTTTATCAGTTAAATTTCCTATTATGAGGGTATCTCCATTTGTAATATTCGTATCTTCATTTATTCTTCCGGTGCTTGTGTTAAAATATATATCGTAACTTATTTCATCTATTTCATATGTGTTTTCGGAAAGTAAAGCATTATTTTCTTGTAATGAATCTTCATTTGCACTTACAGCACTAATTGCCAAAATAAATATTAATGCCGTAATAAATAATTTTTCTAAACTCATTTTCAATCCTCCGATATTATTTATTTAATAAGATTATTTATATTTTATCATTGAAGTGTATAGTTTATTATAAACTTGATGTAAAAATATGGT
>NZ_JAZUMY010000052.1:0-25347 GCF_045603845.1 Methanobrevibacter sp. | reverse complement strand
ATTATCCGCTTCTTCGAAAGCATACGGTCGGTTTTATAATGCAGATTTTAATCAGCGTTACTGCTGCAGCATTCTATTTTCTTTTCTATCCTGTAAAGGAGCAGGCAGCGGAATTGTTGGCAAGAACAAGGCCTATATTCTAAAACAATGAAGATGATGAGAATTTTGAAATCTCAGATTTAAGATATGCAATGGAAGAATTGGGTCCTGCATTCATTAAATTAGGGCAACTGTTAGCTACAAGGCCGGATATGGTCGGAAATGAAATAGCTGATGACTTAAAATTGCTTAGGGACAATACTCCAGTAACTCCTTTTGATGAAATCAGAGAAGTTATTGAAGGCGAACTCGGACAGCCATTGGAAGAAGTATATTCTGAATTTAATGAAGAACCGCTTGGATCAGCATCAATCGGTCAAGTTTATAAGGCAACATTAAAGGAAAATGGTATGGATGTTGCTATTAAAGTTCAAAAGCCAGGCATTTATGATGTAATTAAGCCGGATGTAGTAGTATTGAATAAAGTGGCCGAAAAAGTCGACAAGCACATTTCCGGATCAAGAGTATATAACCTACCTGCAATGGCTAAGGAATTCGAAAGGTCAATCTTCAAAGAATTGAACTACATGGAAGAAGTTAAAAATATTGGTAAAATAACAAAAAACTTTGAAGAAGTCGAGTATATTAAAATTCCTGAAGTCTATACACAGTACTGTTCCTCTAAGCTCATAACCATGGAACTTATTGATGGATATGAATTGCCCGAATTATACGACAATGAAGTTGAAGGCATCAACAATGCAGAAATCGCCCAATATGGATGCCAATCCTATTTAAAACAAGTATTGGTTGACGGATTTTTCCATGCAGACCCACACCCAGGAAACTTATTCGTAACCCATGACAACAGACTCTGTTACATCGATTTTGGAATGATGGGTGTAGTCAATGATACATTCCGCGCAAACTTTGCACAGTTAATCTTGCTTCTGTTGGATGGAAATTCACACCATTTAATTAATCAATTGCTTTACATGAAAATCATCACTCCGGAACAGAACACCGAAGAGTTCAGGGAAGATGTTGACGACCTATTGAACTCATACATCGGCGTTGACATGGACCAAATGGATGGTATATTTGACGATTTGATGAATGTGATGATTAACCATAATATTGTTCTTCCAAGAGAGTTTGTAATGATCGGAAGGGGAATCATTCTCATTGAAGAAGCTGGAGACAAATTGGATCCACAATTCAATCTCACAGGAGAACTTGAAAAATTCGCTAAAGACATGATTAAATCAAAATTTGAACCTGGAAACCTTGTCGGTGGTGGATTCAACTATATTGTAGAAATCGAACATTTATTAAAAGATTTGCCTGACAGACTTAACAGCACCCTTGATAAGGTTGAAAAAGGGGAACTGGAATTAAATATGAACCATACAGGTTTGGATGATTTGAAAAATCAGTTATCCATATCATTGATTGTAGCTGCATTGCTCATAGGTTCATCAATTGCAATCCTGGCAGATAAAGGTCCAAAAATCTGGGACATTTCTGCAATCGGATTTGTTGGATTCGTATTAAGCGCAGTTATCGGAGTATATTTAATTTATAAATATCTTAGGAATTAAATATTCCATTTACAATCTTTTTAGGATGATTAAAAAAATTTCATGTTCTCTGGTGAATACATATTAAATTATTAAAAAACGAAAGAATTCATATGTTAAATAATAAAATGGCTTTGTAGAAATCATAATCGATTTTTACAATTTTTTTTAGTCATTTGAAAATCATAAGTTCGGGAGAAAATCCCTTATTTTTATTTTTTAAGTTAAAATTAAATATTCTTAATCGAAATATAAACATATGAGTACAAAATGAAATAATATTGATATTTCGAATTGAAATTATATTATAAAGAGATGTTGCGGAAATATTATTTTTTTTGAACATATTCATTTAAGAATTAGGGAACTGAGAATATGGGTGCCATTAAAGAACAAAATGAAACAATTAAAGAAAAAATCAGAAAAGCCTTTTCATTAAAGGAAGATTCGGCATCACACGAAGAGATTCGAACACGTCTTCTTGATGGAGGGCAGATTACTGGAACCAACATGTGTGTAATGGTATGTGCAATGATAATCGCTTCGGTGGGTCTTAATGTCAGTTCAACTGCAGTGATTATTGGTGCAATGCTGATTTCACCCATAATGGGAAGTATTCTTGCTTCTGCATATGGAAATGTGTCTGCGGATTATGTTCTGCTTCGAAACCATCTGATTGGTTTGGGAATGCAGGTTGTAATAAGTGTTGCTGCCGCTTCAGTGTATTTCTTTTTATCTCCGATTAAGGAGCCTACTGTTGAATTGCTTGCAAGAACATCTCCATCTTTCTTCGATGTGATCATAGCATTTTTCGGAGGACTAGCGGGAATCATAGGACAAACCCGTTTGGATAAAACAAACACCGTTATTCCGGGTGTCGCAATTGCAACAGCTTTGATGCCTCCGCTATGTACCTGTGGATATGCTATTGCAAACGGGAAAGTTGGCATGCTTTTGGGAGCAGGATACCTTTTCATACTCAATGCATATTTCATTTTCCTTTCAGCAAGCATTATATTGAGTATTTTGAAGATTCCAAAAACCAAAGAATTGACTGAAAAGGAATGGAAAAGGCATCGTTTCAGAATGGTTAGAAATACAATCCTCATTGCAATTCCAAGTATAATTGCACTTTATTCAATGATATAAAAGCAGATGCATGAAAAATCATCTGTTTTTAACTTTTTTTTCATTTACGAGTTAAATGTATTATATTTTGTTTAAATTCCAGTAAATCTTTTCACTTATTTTATGCGGATATATGATTTATAAGAGTTGGATATTTAATTTTTAATGTATTTTTTGCATGTCCTGTGCTTCTTTTACTTGAAGATGAATTGAACAAAAAAGCCATATATTGAGTAGTTTACCATTTAGTTTTAGATATTTTTAAATAATATTTTTATCATATTCATTATTAATTGAGTTAGGAGGTGATATTGTGATTAGAGAAAAAATTATAGGGTTATTATATATCCTCTTTGGTATAATATTTATTGTTAGTCCAGTAGTTTCATCTGATCTGCTTTCTATATGTATTGGTTTTTCATTAGTATGTTTGGGTTTAGCGGAAATAAGTGTAGGATTCCTTTTTACAAATGAGTTTGGAAATAATTATGCATATTTATCCATAATTATTGGAATTATTTCTTTGATATTCGGTATTATATTTATGTTCTACTTAAATGCTTTAACATTCCTTATATCTTTACAATTCTATATTATCGCAATTCTGATGATGGTATATGGAATAGTAGGTGCATTCTATTTAGAGGGTAAATATAAAATATATTCCATTATTATTTTGATTTTAGGTATCTTAGTCGCTATACTTGCAGCATTTTTAGCATCACAACCAATTTTAATAGCTATACTCCTTGGAGTTGCATTAATTATAGAAGGAGTATTTGTTCTAGTTATAGATAGGGCTGAGACCTTAATTGAAAAATATGAATAATTTTTAAAAAGGATTTTTATCCTTCTTTTTTTTAATTTTTAATATTTCATTAGGAAAGATTTATTTCAAATGCTTTTAAATTTTCCTTAAATGGTTATTTTGATATTTAGAGAGGTTTCTTCAAAATCTTTTGATTTAATAATGAGGAGGGTGTTGTTTTTATACTTTTAAACATTATTATTAACTATTTTTGGTGTTTTTTTTTAATTAGTAGGTTAAGATATGTCATTACTTGTGTCTATTGCACGAAGTCACACTTAAAAAATATTTTTTATTAATGAAGTTGATATTATTTTTTCAAATTAAATCATTCTAGTTAAAAGTAATAAATATTATATAAAAATATTTATAAATTCAATAGTAAATTTTTATTTGGTGATATTTTTTTTAAATTTGATAAAATTAAAAACAGATATGTGAGCAATGATATTGCTCTTATTAAAAAAGAATTAAATATCCAATTCTAATGTGGCAGGGGCATGATGTTGAATTGGACTAACTGAACCCATTATGTCTGTAATGTTATTTGATCCACTAATATGAATTCCATTCTGATCGCTGGATGTATTATTGTGGTTTATTTCCCCTGTTTCTGTTGCATAGATTGCTGCAAATGATAGTGAAATAATTAATGCTAAAACCAGACATTGAATGATTTTTTTACTTTCCATATTGTTTCCTCCTTGATTTTTTAACTCCAGTCATTTGAAGACTACACTTAAATCTATTAAAACAATTATATATAAAGATTTTCGCGTGTAAGTGGTTACTTGCATCTTTAATTTTAAAAAAAATTATTCAAATCAGTTTAAAATAAATTTTATCAGGTTTTGTGATAGTTTAGATATAAAATTGGATGATTTAGGGGATTTTTAATTTTTAAATATAATATAATCATGTCATCAAATTGAGTTTCATACTAGCTAAATTCCGGAATATTGTCAAGTAATACCTTGATAAGTTCATTATCACTTTTTTAACTTCATTGAAAAAGTTTAATAATCTGTAAATGAATAAAGAATAGATATTCTTCTTCGTAGCATATTATAATTTGAGAGCGAAAAGTAGTAAATATTTTGTATAGTATACGGGCAAAATCCATTTTAACAATTTATTTTAAATTTAAATTAATATTTGACCAATATAATGTATATTGCGGATAATATGTTTGATTTTGATGGAATAGAAATTGATGAAGACTTATTTGAAAGAACAAATCCTATATTTAACACGGCCAAGATGACTCTTTTTCAATTGGCAGCCGCAGGTAATGATGATGCCAATGATGTAGTCGAAAGGTTGGGCCTTACACTTGAAAATACGCAGAATAGTGATACAGTTAATGTCGATGATGCTGACCTTTTCTGTAACGGCGTTGTTATGGAAGTAAGATATTTTACTAATGGAAAACTCGCAATGGAATCGGGTTTTACAGAGGTTGACTTGCCGTGCGGTTTTACACCTCGAGCCCTTGAATTTGCAAAAAGTGGCAAGAAATTTGTTGGAATGGATCTTCCCGC
The DNA here is from genome assembly GCF_045603845.1 of Methanobrevibacter sp. Classification (GTDB taxonomy): domain Archaea; phylum Methanobacteriota; class Methanobacteria; order Methanobacteriales; family Methanobacteriaceae; genus Methanocatella. The sequence goes on along the minus strand of NZ_JAZUMY010000052.1, from coordinate 20,251 downwards.
AACAATTAATGAATTTGAACCGGTTATCATGTCACTTCTAGAAGAAGATCAAAAAAATCTTGTTAATTTTGAAGGTGTTGATGCAACCAATTATCAATCACTTAAGTCTGCATTTGATAAGATTGAAGGAAAGGTATGTATAACAACAGAAGGACTCCTGATGTATCTTACAGATTCTGAGATGGATGCGATGTGTGACAATATTAAAAGGATTCTTGCAGAGCATGGGGGATGCTGGATTACTCTTGACCCTGAGATGTCTCTTCTCTACCTTTTGATAGTGAAAGCATTCTATGGGGAGAGAACAAGAGAGGTTATGTGGCAGTCCAAGTATAGAATTGATGACAAATCTGATGTAAATGCCGTAGAGAATACAATAACCGTTAGCGTCCGGGGAAATGTTAGGGAAAATATGAGGGATGCAATAAATTACATTAAATCCAAGGGATTTAAGTTGGAGAGACTTCCATATGCAGACCATGTACCTGAGTTTAAAAGTTTAGAAAATGCAGACCCTAAGATTGCAGCTCAGATTAAGGAAGGCTTTAAGAGAGTATGCATATGGAAAATTACAGTTGATGAATCTATTGACGTTGATATTTGCGATGCCGAGACTGAGTCATTTAATGCGGATGCATCAATTGATGGCAATAGGCTTAATTTAATCTTGTCCGGAAATTTAGATACATTAAGCGCACCTAAGCTTCTTGCTAATTATGAGAAGATTAAAAAAGATAATGCTGTAAACAGTGTGGTCATTGATTGTTCTAAACTGGAATATGTATCATCTGCAGGGCTACGCGTTCTTCTTATTATTCAAAATGACTGTGATGATGGAGTTATAATGAAGTCATGTAATAAAACGGTCACTGAAAATTTATCAAATCATGATATAATGATAGTGTAAGAGATAAGTAATAAATATTTTGTATAGTTTTTTCACTATATTGATTTACATTTGGAGTAATTTTTTCTGAAAAATTATTGAGAAAGGTTTCATTAACTATTTCATATTTTATGTTTTCAATAGTTAATGTGGTTGATTTGATATTTGTTGAAAAACATCCCGTAGGAAAATTTTAGTGTATAATTTTATATATTTTCAAAAAGTAGATATATTAATATCTATCAAAAAAATTAAACGGAGGATGAAAATGGCTAAGAAAAATATGGTAATTGCAATAGTTCTTTCAATCATATGGTCCGGATTAGGATTGATTTACGCTGGAGATATGAAAAGAGGAATTATTTTAGCAGTTCTTGCTATAATCTTTGAATTGTTAAATTTCTTAGTAAGTCCGATTTTAGGCATTATTGTCTTTATCATTTGGATTTACTCATTATATGCAACATACAAAGAAGTAAAAGCTGTAAATGGTGAATAGAACAATTCACCATATTTTTAATTTTTTCTGAAATATTTTCAGTCCATGTTAAACATTATGTATTGGGCTACAAGATATACTCCCAATGCAAAACTTATTAGAAAACCAATCAATCCTAGAATAGGGATGCCTATTATTGTCGGCCCCTTTTCTGCAAACAGTGCAAGTGATGAACCCACAATTAGTGCAGCTATGATTATTGCCGTTGTCAATTGTTTGGATATTTCACTTATTCCTTCAATCTTTAATTTTAGTGTAATGTCCCCTTCTTCCAATTTGGACAATGTATTATTCACAGTCGTTGGCAGGCCTTTGGCTAAATGCCCCATTTCCAGAAGATAGTTTGAACCTATTTTAATTAATCTGTTTGGTGAAACTTTTTGGGCCAGTATCTTTTTGGATAATCTTTTCAATTCTTTTGCAGTATCAAAGTCAGGATCCAGTTTTTTACCGCTTTCCTCAACCAAAGCCAATCCTCTTGCAAGCATTACAAATTCCCTTGGCAAGGACACATTGTGCTTAATCATGGTATTCAGTAAATCTTCAATACTTCCATTAATGTTTTTAAGCTTTGTTCCATAGTATTTTTTCATTAAATCATTGACGTCCTCTTTCAGCTCAGGAGTGTTCTGAGATGGTGTAATTATGTCCATGTAAATTAATTGATTAATGATATTGTCAGCATTCCCGTTTATTAATAGAATTATCAATTCTGCGAGATTTTCCTTGAAATCATCGCTTAGAATTCCCATCATCCCCATGTCTATATAACAGATTTTGTTATTTTCCATAACTATTATGTTTCCTGGGTGAGGATCAGCATGGAAAAATCCGTCAAGCATAATCTGTTTGAAAAATGAGTTGGTTCCTCTTTTGGCAATTAACTTTTTATTGTATTTTTTAGAGTCATCTTCAATTACTTTGCTTAGTTCATCACCTTCAATCAATTCCATCGTGATTATTTTTCCCGAACAGTAATCATCGTAAACTTTAGGAATATGAACATAAGGAACATTTTTAAAATTAGACTGGATAACTTCCATATTTCTTACTTCTTCAAGGTAATTAATTTCTTTTAATATGGATCTTTCAAATTCAGAAACGATGGCGGGCAAATTGTAAACTTTTGTTCTGCTGATGAATTTATCAATTCTCACAGCCAAAAATTTCATGATTTTAATGTCTGTTTTAACAATTTCTTCACTGTTTGGCTTTTGGACTTTAATGGCAACTTTTTGCCCATTTTCTTTTAAAACTGCTGTATAAACCTGGCCGATTGATGCTGAACCGATTGGGGTTTCGTTTAAGTCAGTATATATATCATCCAAGTCCTGGCCCAATTCTTCTTCAATCAGCTCTTTAATCTTATCAAAATCAACTATTGGAGTATTGTCTCTTAATTTTTCAAGCTCTTCAGATATTTCCAAACCTACTAAATCAGGTCTTGTAGATAACATTTGGCCTAGCTTGATGTATGCAGGACCTAAATCTTCAAGTACTTTTCTAATTCTTATTGGGATTGTTTCATCTGGAAAACTATCTTCTTTTTCTCTATTTCTATTTCTAAGAAAAGGGAATGTCTTAAAAAAGGTATTTTCTTCAATTAAATATCCAAAATCATTTTTTTTAAGTACCTGATAAATCTGATTTATTCTCTGAATATCCGAATTTTTTGATTTTGAAGTTATTTTCATCAATAGAAATTTTGTGTAATGTAGTATTTAGAATTTTTCTAAAATTCTTGCATACACTACTTTTAAATCATCATCGGATTTTTCATATATTCTTTTTAAAATCAATTCTGGTGTACTTTTTGCAAGGAAATTCATTCTTGGAGTTCTGTCAACAATTAAATTGTAATTTTCATCCAGTCCTTTCGCTTCAATACCATCAACCCTGACATCAGTGTAATTCATTAGTTCCCTTGCCATGTGGGTTACTATTATTCCATATGAATTTGATTCTGTTATCATGTCAATGAATGTGGATATGATTTTAACTGCTGCTTCAAGTTCTGTTATTCCTTCAAGTTCGTCCAGTAAAACCAATTTTTCACTGTCTGTCGTAACAATCGGTATGAATACATTCAGGAATGATTCAAATGCCCCTGCATCAAGTGATCTTTTTTTGGAGAAGTGGTAGATTTCATCAAATAATTTGATTTCACATGCGTCTGCACTTACAGGAAGGCCCATTTGTGCCATGATGGATATTTGTGTCAATGTTTCAAGCAGTGTTGTTTTTCCACCACTGTTTGCTCCTGTCAGAAGTGCAATATTTTCCTTTTCATTCAGTTCATAGTCAATTTTTTGAACGTAATCTTCATCCTTTTTAAGGGATAAATCCAAGTGCAGCGCTCCTTTTAATTTAATGTCATTGGCGAATTCAGGTTCTACCAATTCATATTCATATGCGAAGCTTCCAAGTGAAAATTCATAATCGAACTTAATAACGTCCTCAACTTCTTCTATTGCTTTTTGCTTAATTGAATTGAGTTGTATTGCCGCGCTTTTTTTAATATCGAAAATATCATTCTCTTTTTTTGATGACCTTTCAAGTTTTACCCTTTCAACTTCCTGTTCGTCAATTTCAATCGGATATTTTCTGAGGTATGGATCAAAGTCCAGCCCAGTTTTTTCCCTGATGATTTCCTTACGTTTACTGATAATATCGTCAAATATTTTACTTATTTTTGGTGGGAAGTTATTGTTTAATAAGTTGAGAATTTCATCTCCTTCAAGATCAATATTTTTTATGGATTTTTCTAATTCTTCATCCATCTCATATTTCAATGAATTAACAAGTTCATCAATATCCACTTCTTTTTTCTCAACGATATTCAATTCATCAATTATTGGAATTATGTCTCCCAAAACACTTTCCTTGTTTCTGATTTTCTGAATTTCATGAACCCTTTGGAAAGTCTTCTGATTCTGGGTAAAGAAGTTGATTATTTTTTCAGGAACTATTTCATAGTCGTTTTCATCAATATTGATCATAACTAGATTGGGCATCCCTTCAAAATCAAGAATTGCCTGGGAATAAACGTAAAATATCAAATCATAATTCATTAATTCCTCTTTGAGTAATGGAGAATCGCTTGCGGTTAAAATGGGGTAGTATTGGTTAAGGCCTAAATCGCATAAATAGGAATTGTCTTCTTCGCTTTCAACTAAAATAACTTTACTTGCATCGTATTCTGCCTTAGGTTCTTCTAATTTTTTTAAATTTTTCATCAATCCTCTTAATTTGATGATGGGCATTTGTGAAACAGCTTTTTTCGCATCCATTACAAATTTTAATTGTTTTTTGATTTTATCAGTATCTTTGGATGGTGTTAACAGAAGAATTCTGTTTTTGGAGTATGATGTATTGGAGTATGCCAATATCTTGTTTATGATGTCTTCATAAATTTCCATTGCCCTGTCGCTTTTGATAAATTCATAATTGTCATTATTCAATAATTGATGCATAATGTTAATTGCTTTCCTTTGACTTATGCCGTCTATTTCAATTATTCTTTCCACATCAACTTCATCAACTATTTTTTGGAGTTCTTCTTCGCCTCCAACACTTCTAATTATTTTTTCAGAGATTTTATCTCCGATTCCTTTTATTTCTTGCAATGTTTGTAATTCTCCTTCCATTTTAACCAAACCCTTAATGTTATTATTAATTTAATATATAATTAGAATTTGCCTAGAGCATTTGAACAGTAATATTTTTCAGAAATTTCCTTTTGTGGTTTTCGGTGAATATTTTAAAACATCTTCTTTATTAATTTCACCATTCAATGCTTTTTTATAAACTTTAATTAATTTTAAGTAATTTTTGTCTTTAAAACGACCGTCAATTGAAAAATTAACATAACCTATTGATTTCAAGTAATTTATCTCATCTATTAAACATAAGTCTTCGCTATTGAAAATAATCATTTCTTCTTCGGATAAACTTTTATGTATTGGATAAATATTATTTTTGGAATCAATTAAATATGCATTATCAATTTTTTCTTTAAATCCATATCTTGTCTTCATAAGTTCAATGCATCCATGAACTAAGATTTCAATTTTCGAATTGTCTTCGCAGCATCTGATGATGTCTTCATAATCGGATTTTCTAAGTTCCGGTGATAATGTGAGCAGTTTATAATCTTTCAATGCATTAATTGACTCTGTGTTAGTTATATTCATGGAGTATGGCCCATAATCTCCTTTAAAGTCATTGGACATGATGTCTAGTGTCAATCCCATCTTATTCAAAATTCCTCTAACTTTTTTTAGGGATTTTATCAGTTCGTCATGTGCAATATCCGGCCATTTCCAGATTAATTCATAATCTTTAGAATAGCTTATTTCAACAGCCTCTTTCAGGAAATTGACCATAAAATTAATGCTGTTGTTTGGTGGTATCTCTAAATAAACTCTTTTAACGCCGCTGATTTGAGCTAATTCATCAATATTATTTGTATAATAAGATAATGAAAGTTTATCGGTTCTTTTTAATTGATCCTGTTTGTAATCAATTTTTTCTTTTTTATTTTCGTACAGTTTATTTACTTCTTCTGCCAATCCTTCAAACAATTCTCTTCTAATCTTGTTGATTTCCTTTATCGGAATAAACAGGCTGCCGTCATAGTTCATATTGATTTGAATAATTTGATATGGGTAATTATCAAGCTTGGACAGTTGCTTTTCAATAGTTTCCGCATCAATATTTCTTTTCAATGGAGTTTCAAATTTGCTTGTTCCAACTACTTCATAATTAACTTCCTTATGGTTTGCAAGGGTTAATCTCCCTTTCAGGTGAGGATATTTATTTTTAACAGAAAATGTTAATATTAACTTTGATTTTATATAGCTGGAAGTCTTGTTTTCAATTTCTTTTACTAATTTATTTAAGGAATTCCTTTTTGTCAGATAAACTGTTGAGCCCGTTAAATTAAAATTGGTCTTTTTATTCTGTCTGACTTTTTTAATAATTAAAACCTTATCCTTTCTTGTGAAATCCTTGATTTGCTTTAGTTTGTTTTTATTAAAATGATTCAGTGTTGTAATTATGGGATTTTGTGATATTTCCATTCCATAGTCATTGTTATTTTTAACAATCAGCAAACCGTCTCCCTTGTCAGGCATTGTATTGATGTTATCATCAATTCTGATGGCGATTTGTGAATTTTTAGCATCGATTACTTTACCGATTCTCAAACCTAGATGTCCTGATCTGATGCTCCTTTTGTAGGAATTCATAAATTTTCCTTTGGTGAAACCTCTGTTGAATACTAAATTCAGGTTTTCGGTATTGGTGATTTTATTGCTTTTTAGTTTGTTCAGCGCCTTTCTATAACTGCTTATTACAATGGCCAGATATTCTTTGGAACGCATTCTTCCTTCAATTTTGATGCATCGGATATTCAGTTCGCTGATTTCTTTCAGTTCCTCATATAAGCATAAATCCTTCGGAGATAAATAGTAATCTTTCTTTTTGCTGTTGGATAATCTGTATTTTTGCCTGCATGGCTGAGCGCAGGTTCCTCTGTTCCCGCTTCTTCCACCTTTAAAACTGCTCATCAGGCATTGTCCGGAATAGGAATAGCATAATGCTCCATGAGCAAATATCTCAAGTTCCATATTCGTTTTTAAGTTTTTAATTTCTTCTTTTTTCATTTCGCGCGGAAGAACAACTCTTTTAACATTTTTACTTTCAAGATAATCTATTTTTCTCTGGTTTTCGCAGGTAAACTGTGTTGAAGCATGAATTTTAAGTTTTGGGAGGTATTTGTTAATCAGTTCAATGAGACCTAAATCCTGAACCAGAACAGCATCCACGCCGATTGCATATAACTCATTCAGGTAATTAAGCACACTTTTTATCTCTCTCTGCATAATTAATGTATTTACGGTTACATAAACGCGTACATTGTGCAGGTGTGCAAGTTTTACAGCTTCATGTATTTCATCTAACGTGAAGTTTTCAGCATACTTTCTCGCTCCGTAGTTTTTTCCAGACAGGTAAACGGAACTGGCTCCGGCATTAATTGCAATCTTTAAATGTTCCATGGATCCGACAGGGGCAAGTAACTCAGGTATCCTCATGTAATCTTCCTTCAATATAATTTCCTTTATTAATGTATGACTGTGAAAAGTCCATTATCTCGTATTTGAATTCATTCAGTTTTTCCTGTGAGATATCGTCCAGACTATCGTTATATATTGCCAATATGTTTTTGGTATACTCTTCCGTTGAATATCTGCAGTCAACAATAAGATTATCTAAATTGAGGTCTTTAATCTCATTCATCTCTTCAATTAAGCATAAGCAATCTTTATTAAGGATATGGCTTTGGCGGTTATAGTCGAAGAATATCTTATATTTGAATTTCTTTCTTTTCTTATCTTCCAATGTGGCATATTCGGCATTATTTCCAATTATGAAGTCTCTTCCATCATTCAAGTTTGAAAAATCGTCACGACTTACAATAACCTCTAAATTGCCGTGAACAATCATTTCCAAATCAGTATTTCTGATATAGTTTTTCCTTGTTATTTCTCTAATTTCCCGTCCTGAAAGTTCGGATGATAATATCAATCCGTTATATTTTGACAGGTTTTCAACAGTAAATGAGTTCCAAACGTTCAGATTATGGTTTCCATAAATCGGGCAGTCAAATATCTTTTCTGCTCCTGGTGAGTCAACCATGACTGAAATTAAGTATCCTTCTGCTTCCAATTCTTTTATAATATCATTTGCTTTAATTAATTCAAATTCATTAATAAATGATGATAGGACCCAAACAATCTCAATCTCGGGAGCAATCTGGTTGGCTTCTTTTAAAATATCTGAAATATTTTCGTAATAATCATCAGGATTATTGTACAGGCAATTCACATCCAGGTAGATTCTTTTCAAATCAAAACCGTTTGCCGCTCTAATTTGATTCAAATCATTGGCAAAAAGGGATAGTTTGGCTTTTTTATTTGTTCTGTTTTCATAAGAATCGTAATTGCTTTTGAATTCTTCCAATTTTTTCCTTGTGGCCTTTATTGATTTTTTGGTTGGAGTATAATGATTCAGAAGTAGTTCTTCCGCTTTATCGAGAATTTCCCTTCTGATTTTATTCAATCCGCTTATAGGAATGAATAAGTCATCTGGCATGTCATTGAATCTGATTTTTTCCATGTAAAATGGTGTGCCTCCTGTTTTTTCAAGCTGCTTTATAATGGAATCTTTTGTTATTGGTCTATTTTTAGCCTTTTCAAATCTGGCGATTCCCTTATATCTGAAGTTAATCAGTTCATCATCCAGATAATATTCGACTTTGATGTTTGCAGTCAGGTCTTTTTGGAAATTGAATGTCACGTTGATTGGAATATTACTTTTTATTGTTTCATTTTTAAATTGCTTTAGGCTTTCATGGGTTTTAGCTGAATAGCTGATGAACACTTCAGTTCCTACCTTTACAAGACGTGTCGTGTCAATGATGATTTCATTTTCATCCTGTTTGATGATGTTTTCAAGATAGATTCCTTTGATTTTGCCGTTGTACTTAAATGCTATTCCATCGCCTTTTTCAAGAATAACAGGAATTTCCTTGTTCTTTATTTCAATTGTTACTTTGGTTCCGTCAATATTGATTATATCTCCAATGTATAATCCTTCATGACCGGAACTGCCTCTTCCCATTACCTGGCCGGGCTTGTCGTTCATAATGTATCCGTTGGTGAATCTTCTGTTAAAAACAAGGTGTAAATCTTTTTGCCAGTCACCAGGATTTCCATCAATTATATTCCTGTAGCTGTTGACAATAGTTCCGATATAATCTCCGGATTTCATTCTGCCTTCCAATTTCAGTGATGTGACTCCGGCTTTTGAGATAGTGTCCAGATTATTGTATGTTGCAAGGTCATGCGTTGATAATAAAAATCCGTTTCCCACATTGTAACCCCTGTATTTTAGGCGGTATTCCCGTCTGCATGGCTGTGCGCAGGCACCTCTATTTCCGCTTCTTCCGCTGTTATATGATGACATATAGCAATTTCCGGAAACGCAATAACACAGCGCTCCATGGCCGAAGACTTCCAGTTCCAAGTCAATATCATCTTTTTCAAGCTGACTGTGGATCATTTCGATTTCTTCAATTGATTTTTCCCTTGGAAGAACAATCCTTCGGATATTATTGTCATAAGCCCATTTGATTGCGGAATAATTGCTCAATGCCATTTGTGTGGATGCATGAACTTCCAAATCAGGCATTAATTTCTTTAAAAGCTGGATAATTCCAAAATCCTGAACGATAACTGCGTCAACGCCGATTTGATACAGTTTGAACAAGTAATCTAAAACATTAATAATCTCAAAGTTATTGATTAATGTATTGACTGTAACATGGACTTTGGCGTTATTTAAGTGAGCGTAATTAACTGCCTTTTCGATTTCTTCCATTGTAAAATTTTTAGCAAAAGCTCTAGCACCATAATTTTGTCCTGCAATATAAACTGCATCAGCGCCTGCATTAACAGCAATAACAAACACGTCATAAGAACCTGCCGGAGCCAATAATTCTTGTAAATGCATTATTTTTTACACCTTGATATTTTTATAGTAATTTAAAATATGTTTTTCGTATTATTTATTTTATATGTAAAAATGCTATTTTCAGATGATTTAAATATTATCTAAACTAAAATTATTTTTATGTATATAGTTTTTGAAGGAATTGATGGTGCTGGAAAATCAACTCAAATTCAAATGTTAAAGGAATGGTTGGAAGCTAACGGTCTTGAAGTTGAAACATTGGTTGAACCGACAGACTCTGAGGTTGGAAAACTGATAAGGAAGATATTGCAGAGGCCCGATGCAACAACAGACAGGGTTCAAAAAACATTGGGATTGCTTTTTGCAGCTGACAGAATGCTTATAATGGACAAATTATCTGATGAAAAAAAAGTCATTATCTCTGACAGATCATTTATCTCATCACTAGCTTACCAAGAACCTGCGGAATGGATTGCTATTCTAAATAAATATGCTAAAAAGCCGGATTTATTGCTTTTGCTTGACTTGGATGTTAAAACATCTGTTGCAAGAACTTCTGGTGAGGATACATTTGAAAATGAAGAGTTTTTAACTGTTGTTAGAGAAAACTATTTAAAATTGGCCGAAAACTTCGAACATGAAATAATCAATGCCAATAATGGAATCAATAAAGTTTCTTCAGATATTAAAAAGGCTGTCGCATCAAAAGTGGGATTATGTCCTGATTGTATTAGGTAAAATTTTTGTGTAGTATTTTTGAAAATTAGCTACATTGACTTTAAATCAACGGTTTTTCCAGTAAATGCAGTATATAATTTTACAATTAACTTCAATGCCATACCAACAAAAACAGCTGAAATAATTGTTCCTAAGCCAACACTGCCTGAGGAATGTATGAAAAAGAGGCATGTAATTGCAGATATCACTACCATCGTAACATCAAATCCTATCTTAACATTTGAAAATTTTTTATCAAAAACAATTGAAACTGCCTGCATAGCTCCTTCACCAGCAAGAGGTATCAGATTAGGCGGTAAATAGAGAAATATTCCAAATGCTATTGTAAAAATACTTATAACCATATATATTAAGGATATTAAAAAACTTGTTGATTCTGGAATAAATGACAATAAATAAACAGAAAAACTTGTAAAAAATCCGAATATTATTCCAATAGGGATTTGGCTCAGGTTTTTCATACCAAATTTGTCTTTTAGCAATATGAACTGGATTAAAACAAGTATGCAATGAAAAATAATTGTAGCTATTCCTATCTCAACGCCCCATATGACAGTCATGGTATATGGTATTGTACTGACTGGGGATATTCCTAAATTGGATTTAATTGAAAATGCAATGCCTACAGTCATTACAAATAGGCCTAAAAAGTAGGAAATATAATTTTTATTGTTTATCATAAAAAATAGATAAAAAGAAGAATGTCTATCCTTCCAATTCTTTTATCCTTTCAGCAATTGAATCTGCTAAAAATTGCTTTGCTTTTTCAAGTTCTTCATAAGAGCCTATGAGTTTAGGGCCAAATTCGGTTTGTTCCAGCTTAACGTCAAATTTTTCAATTGTATGTGCAAGCATTGCTTCACCAACACCATTCGGCAAACCCATTTGAAATTCTTCTTCTTCCATTTAATTTTCCTCCATATATTCTCTAACCGGAGCAAAGAATTCAATTAAGAAATCTTTTATTCCATTTTTCAAATCCATAGGGTGTAAGTTGCCTTCACCAAATTCCTTAATTAATTCGTCGTGAGTCAGTTCAATGTCTCCTCCGAATTTTTCAGGTCTTTTAATAAGTAAAGTATCTTGATTTGGGTATACAAAGGTTTCAGCTATTTCAATCATAGGATTGCCTTCAATTTCACCTTGCGGACAGTAGCTTTTATTGATTTTTTTGCTAATTACTTCTACAGAGTCATCTACCGCAATATAATTTCCTTTGCTTGAAGACATTTTTGCATCACCGTCAAGGCCGTGCAATAAAGGGGTGTGGATACATACAGGAACATTTTCACCAATTTTTTCCAGGTTTTCACGGGCCAACATCTGAATTTTTCTCTGTTCCATTCCTCCTAATGCAATATCCACTTCAAGTGCGGCCATATCCACGGTCTGCATTATCGGATAAATAACGCTGGCTACTTTAGGATTGTCGTCTGCACGACTAACTTGATCCATACTTCTTCTAGCTCTTTTCAATGTAGTTAATGTAGCTAATTGATAAACTTTATCAGTATAACTTGGGTCTAACTGGAATGATGAACCTAAAACATATTCGGTTGTTTCATCAAGACCTAATGCCTGGAAACATTTTTTATTGTACTCGGCAGTTTGTGCTATCTCTTCAACTTTTCCTTTTCCATTTAAAAATGCATGGTAATCTGCAAGCAATATTTTAATTTTGAAACCTAATTTCTGTAGGGTTTTCAGTTTTTGTACAGTTACGGCATGTCCTAAATGGATTTTACCTGAAGGTTCATAACCTGTATAAGCTATAGGCTGTTCTTTTTCAAGCACTTCTTTTAATTCTTCACGGTCTATAACTTCAAGGGTTCCTTCTTCAATTAACTGAATTTTTTCTTCAATATTCATTTTATCACTTATTTAATCAAGTAAATGTAATTATCAATTTTAATAATTCTGATTTCATCACCAATATTGTAGTCTTTAAATTCGTCATGCATTTCCAAATCGACTGCGGAAAAATCGCTCGGATCCAATATCTGGATGATTTTTGGAGACATTGATATTATTGTGGTGCTTTCTATTTCTGATTCTTTTTTAACGAGTTTTATATTTTCCAGGCTTTTCATTGGAATGTTATGTTTCTTATTTGTCTTAATGTCTGTTCCAACAACTCTATTTTTGTCAATGTCGCTGACTTGTATTATCTTATTTTCATATTCAACAATGTCATTGATTTCAAATTCAGGAATTCTGACAGAAATCCATATTCTGTAAAGGCCTTTTCCGGTTGATTTGTCTTCACTGATGAGTCTTGGTGATTCTTTGATGACTCCGCCAAATTCCTCTTTAAGTGCTTCTGCAACTTTTCTGCCTGTCTTTAAAGATCCGATATAGTAATCATAGCCTTCTTTCAATTTAGCTATTTGAGGACAATATGCTAGTTTATCTACTTTGGCCTGCTTATCCAATGTTCTTGCGACAACTTCATCTGCCTTTTCATATTCTTCAGATTTAATCTCTCTTGTGTCTGCTCTAAATTGGATAACTGATTCGTAATATCCTGCCTGAAGTTTGCTGCATGTAGGGCATACTGTTTTTTGAATTCTGACCTGTGTGTCATGTGTTTCATCAATTGAAACTCCATAAACATCACCAACAACTTCAACAAAGCAGTTAGCTATTGTGCCTTTAATCTGGTCAATTTCAAGGTTGATTTCTTCGTTTTCAACCAAATCATTGATTTTTATGTTTCTCTCAAGAGCACGATATATGATTTCTTCTTCTGGAAGATAGGATTCGCTCCATTTTCCTTCCTCTAGACGGCTGCTGCAATGGCTACATATTTCTACAATAATGTTTCCCGGAATTTCAATCATTTCAAATTCCTTTAAAAAACAATCTATGCAGATTTCTCCAACCATCTGTTTATCTTCGCTTCCGCATTCTATACAAAACATAAAAATCATTTAAAAATAAGTAAAAAAGATAAAAAATTATAACTGTTTGAGCGGAGCGGTTGCACCACAAGCGGAACATTTCAATAGGAATATTCTGCCTTCTCTTATAATTTTAGTATCTGGTCTGTTACATTCGTGGCAAATTACATATTTGTCCACATAATCTTCAATTCTTTCATTAATCAGGTAATGTGTAAATTTACCCTGCAATATTGCTCTTGCACCGTCAACGTTACCTGCAGTACCTAATTCTCTCATTAAGAACTTTAATAAATGTTGAGGATCTCTGTTTAATCCTTCACTCACTTCTTTAAAGTTTTTAATGAATGTTCTATTACCTTGGATATCTGAATAAGCTTTAGGAATTTTAAATCTTTTGTGTTCAAATACTTCAGGAGGTAACTGGTCTATTGCTCTTTCTAATAAATCTTCATATTTATCCATATTATCACTCCGTAAAAATCAGTATAAGTATAATATATTAATTATGATTTTAATCATTTATTAAGTTATTGTTAAAATTTGTATTTTCAGGAAATAATTATTTCTCCGGTTTTGTAACATTCTGCCAAATATTCCCTTGACTGGTAGTACAGGTCTGAATTGAAATTTAATATTTCATCTGCTAGCCATGAAGAATACACTTCTCTTATGCCTTTGAAAACTTCATCTTCCTCAAAATTGTCTTCAATTAATCTTTCAAAGACTTCTCCAATTTCCCAAAAATCTGGAATATTGTATTTGCATGTTGAAATGTTATCGAATTTTCCGTTAGGGATATTGTTTCTGCTTATAAAGTCATCAGCTACTTTTTCAATTGGTTCGCAGTGGAAAACATCTTCATAGTTATATATCCTTTCTAAATCTTCACCTAAAAAGTTAATAGTATCCTTTCTGTGATTTTTTGTCTGTCTTGAAATGAATTCTATCAGACTGCAGGTATAGAATAATGAATTGTTGTTTTTATCCATTAATTTCCCTCGCTTCAATGAATGTTATGCTTTTAAGAGCTTTTTCGGTATTGAAACAAATTTGGTGTGTAGGATATCTGAATTTTGCCAATGCCCAAAATGCTTCTCTTGAGATTTTACCATCTTTAAATTCCTGAATGTAATTATATATTGTATCATCAGCCATAGGGCCTTCAACTATATCCCAATCATGAGAAACACCACTTCTACAAGCAATGATGAAATCTAACCATTCTTCACTCATTTCATCGAATTTTAGAATTCTCAATGAATCATCCGGTTTATAATCGTATACATTAACAAAGCCATTTCCGAATCTTGTGGCCCAACGAATTGCCTGCTCTTCCATAATGGTGCAGTAAAAACCGAAATAAAAATCTTTGTTGAACTTTTCAACTCTTATTTCAGGTTTTTTAACGATTACTGTGCTCCCATGGTAAATTTTCATTAATTTAACCTCATTAAACTCTTTTTACATATCCCGCACTCGGTTCATATAAGATTCCGCGTTGTGTTAAGTTTCTGATTAGAGTTTCAACCTTATCTTCACTCACATCATGTTTTTCTTCCATATTGCTTTTCAAAACATTAACCGGAGCCTGGCCGTTATATTCCTCTTCAAGCAATTTGACTTCATCAACAATAACGCCCATTTTGTCCCTCTCGGACTTAGGTCTTCCTCCGCCTACGATATCCGCTTCAAGTTCACCGGTTTCAGGATCAACCCCTACTTCCTTGAGACATGCCATCTGTAACCTGACTGCTTTTTTAGCGTCTTCCTTGTCAACAACTTCTTTCAGTTTCATCTTTGCGCAGGCTTCCGCCAGACGGATAATAGCTTCAAGCTGTCTTGCGGTAATTGGAACAACGGAGTTTTCTTCAGTATTGCCGCTGCTGTTTCTTGTATCAACATAGAAATTCTTCAATACTTCATTAGCTTCATCACTTAAAACTGGATTGACGTTTTTACGTGCATAAGCAATGTATTTTCTAAGTAAATCAGGTTCTATTTCATAATCAACAGTATTGGACTGGTGAATGTTAAGAATGTGCTGAGCCAATTCAGAATCTCCCTTTCTGCTAGGCTTGTCTTCAACGACAAAAATCAAATCAAAACGGGATAGAATTGGAGGTGGCAGTTCAATTTGGTCTGCCAATACTTTGAATCTGTCAAATCTTCCGAATTTAGGGTTTGCTGCAGCAAGCACAGAACATCTTGAATTTAAAGTCGCCATAATTCCCGCTTTTGCAATACTTACTGTCTGCTGTTCTAAAGCTTCGTGAAGTGCTGAACGGTCTTCTGAACGCATTTTATCCAGTTCGTCAACACAAACGTTACCCTGGTCTCCTAAAACCAGCGCACCCGCTTCCAGTGACCATCCGCCTAATTCATCTCTGACGGCAGCTGCAGTCAGACCGGCTCCTGTGGTACCTTTACCGCTCGTATAAATACTTCTCGGAGCCAGTTTTGAAACGTATTTAAGAATCTGGGACTTACCGATACCAGGATCTCCAACAATAAGAATGTGAATATCTCCTCTTAATCGGGTTTCATCTTCTAGTTGTTTTGCAGATCCACCAAACAACTGCAATGCAATAGCTTCTTTTACGTCACGATATCCTCTGATTGATGGTGCAGTTGATTTGATAATCTTTTCATAGATATTGGGGTCTTTTGACAATTCAAGGATTTCTTCCTCATCTTCTTCTGAAAGGTGAAGTTCCTCAAACTCCTGTTCTAAAGGTTCTATATGATTGACATAAATATAATTCTTGAATTTACCGCTTCTTTCTTCCCTAAATGTTTTCAAAGTACCTGTAATTCTTACTTTATCCCCCGGATTTAATTCATCTACTAAATCATCTTCCAAAATCATTAACATTTGTTTAGGTTCGGTTCCTCCGGATAAATTCTCTAAAGGTTCCTGCATTCTTGCGGTTTGGGTATCAATATAATGGGATTCCTCCTGAAGCAGTCTAAATGACCTTCCACCACATTCTCCACATAAGGAAGGCTCCAATATTGTCCTGTCGGAAGTTTGCTCAACTTCGTGAAGACGCATGCAGCCTCTACATTCGAAAACTGCAGTTTCAATACGTGGCCTTATTTCGTCTGTTTTTCTAACGATTCCTTCTGCAGCAACGAATGTTCCGATATATTTACTTAAAAGTATCTTTAATGGAATAATGTTGGTTAAATTTTTAAAGCGAATGTTCAAATCAGCATCCTTTGCTAAAGGGTCAATATTTTTAACAGCTATTTGTGCAGCTTCAATAACTTCTTCAGGTTTTTCAACTAACAAATCCGCCAAGTCAGGATCGAATATTTCCAAAACATTATAATCCACGGTCAGCGATCTGTTATCAGGGTACGTTTCAAGAATTTCAAACACATCATCCTTGTATGAAGTTGCAAAAAATTCTTCAAATTTTGTAATTAATGTTTGTGATTTAGTAGTAGATTTCATTAATATTACATTAAGTTTTCATGCTTAAAAAATAATTGCATAGAGCAATTGAACAGTAAAAATTATATATTAATATATGTATATATTGCTACTAATGTAGCAAAAGGTGTTTTTCATGGCAACTAAACAGATTTCATTAAGGCTTGATGAAGAATTGATATATCAAATTAAAGAATTTGCTGTCGAATCACGAATGACTCAGACGGAATTGATTAAATTATGGATTATTAAGGGTTTATCGGAATCAAAAATTCCAAATAAAAAAGGATCCCTTAAGGATTTGGCAAATAGTGTTACATTACCTTACGCTACTGATTCAGCCGAAATTAAAAAACAACTGGGAAGACGGGAATTATGATTTTTGTCGATACATCATTTCTTGTGGGGTTATTGCTGACTAATGATGTAAACAATCATCGTGCAAATGAACTGATTGATTTTATAGACAAAGAGAACTTGATTATTAATAACACGGTTCTTACAGAAACAGTCAATTTCTTAAGCAAATGTAAAAAAATCAAACAAGGATATATTATTAAAGAATCTATCGATATAATATTAAATTCCTGTGATATCCATTATTTAAACAGTAATGAATATAATAACGCTATTGAATTATATTTGTATTATAATGGGGCTGTCAACTATTCTGATTGTACTATATTGAAGTCTATGGAAAGTTTGGGAATAAACAAAATCGTATCATTTGACAGTGATTTTGATTTAATTCCAGGCATTAAAAGAATTTTTTAGGTAAAAATTATATATTAAAATCAATAAATCATATATTTAATATTATTGAAAATGAGGTTATTATGAGAAAATCAAGGCTAAGTTTATTTAAATCCACTTCTATGCTAATTTCTGTTGTTGGAATTATCATGATTATTTCCACAATAATTGTTGTAGCATATGTTGGATTCAGTATTGTCAACGAATCGATTACCAATGAAATATCTTCCGGAAATCAATATGATGATTTGGCTGAACTCAAATCCGAATATGGTGATTTGGAATCAAAGTTTGATTTTGTGAAATCAACTTATTATGCCGGGGATTCTGATGATATTCAAAGGTATAATGATGCTAGATTAGAGTTGACACGGGCAGGTTCTGCTATTGATAACGTCCAGTCAGCATTGGATGCGGATAAACCATCAAATGATGTGGACAGTAGAATAGAATTCGCTAAAGAAAAATTGGCTACTGCTCGCCAAGCATATGAAAATCTTTAATCTTTTTCTTTATTTTTTTACCCGATGTTTATAACCTAAGCCAACAACATACATTTCTGAACTTTTTTTACGGGAGGATGGTGGTTTTGTAGTTTTGACCTGTCTGAATTTCTTTTTAAGTCCGTCCAGCATTTCCTTATATTCCGGTCCCTGGAATACTTTCATAACAAGATTTCCTTTATGTTCTAAAATATTGTCAGCTATTCCGATTACTGAATTGGTCAAATCAATTGATCTGAGCTGGTCCAGATTTTTAATGCCGCATAACTCCGGTGAGGCATCGCTCATAACCACTTTTGCTTTTCCGCCGATTACGCGCATGATTTTTCCCTGAACTTCCTCTGTGGTAAAATCTCCTTTAATTCTAAAGTAATTCTCTTCAGGAAGAGCTCCTATATGATTTAAGTCAACGCCGACAACGATTCCTTCTTCACCAACTTTTTCCAGAGCTACCTGAGACCAGCCGCCAGGAGCAGCACCCAGATCAACAACCGTATTTCCGGTTTTGATGATTTTATATTTTTTATCCAATTGTTTGAGTTTATATGATGCTCGTGAACGGTAATCTTCTGCTTTAGCTCTTTTATAATATGGGTCCTTTTTTCTTTCCATTTGCCATTTGCTTCCCATTTCAATCCCTCGGATATTGAGTAAAATCAAGTGCACTGCATACGGGTGCTCCAATTTTAACTATTTCTACATCTACATTTTTATTGTTAATTTCAAGTAACATCACTGTTCTGTCTGCAAGTCTAGGAACAATAGGGCTTCCCGGATTTAAAAGCAGAACATCTTCCACCTGTTCTATTTTTGGCTGATGTGAATGTCCGGTAACTAATATGTTCACATCCAGCTGTCTTGCCAAATAGAGCAGCTGCTGTGTGTCTCCTCTAGGATAGACCTCTCCATGAGCCACTCCTATTTTCACACCTTCCACTTCAACGGTTTCGGCTTTTGGAAGATCCAGACCGGCAACTCTGTCCATATTTCCCTGAATCGCAATAACTGGAGCTATCTTTTCCAATTCATCAATAACCGCTCTTGTGGTCAAATCCCCAGAATGTATTATCAAATCAACATCTTTAAAAGATTCTAAAACTTTTTCAGGTATCTGTCTGGCTCTATCCGGAATATGTGTGTCTGAAATTAATCCTATTAGCATAATATTTTCCTCAGATATATTTTTGTATTCATTACTTTTAATGCTTTTTTCAAATAAAAAGAGTTATTAATTTATAAATATATAAAGTATATTATCTAATCATGGATTGGTTATTATGGGAGAAGTTAAAAAAGAAGATATCTTGGAGATTTTAAGTAAATATGATAAAGATGAAATAACCCTAGCCACTCTTGGAAGCCACACTTCTTTACATATTTTACAAGGAGCAAAAGAGGAAGGATTCAGAACAGCTATTGTCTGTGAAAAAGGTAGGGAAGTACCTTATCAAAGATTTGATGTAGCTGATGAATACATTATTGTTGATGAATTCAAAGACATTGTTAATGAGGATGTTCAGCAGCAATTAAGAGATATGAATGCTATTGTTATTCCGCACGGTTCATTTGTAGCTTATGCCGGTTTGGACAATGTTGAAGATAAGTTCAATGTTCCTATGTTCGGTAATAGGGATGTTTTAAGATGGGAAGCAGAAAGAGATAAGGAAAGAGCATTACTTGTTGAAGGTGATGTCCGTATTCCTTACAAATATGATGACCCATCTCAAATAGACAGACCAGTTATGGTTAAGTTCCCTGGAGCAAGAGGAGGAAGAGGTTACTTTGTAGCATCATCTCCAGAAGAATTTGACTCTAAAATTGAAGCTATGAAATCACGTGGATGGTTAGAAGATTCTGATGTGGAAGCAGCACACATTGAAGAATTTGTTTCAGGTTGTAACTACTGTATTCACTATTTCTACTCAGCATTAGAAGATAAAGTTGAATTGATGGGTATGGACACAAGATATGAATCCAGTATTGATGGTTTTGTAAGAA
>NZ_JAZUMY010000051.1:0-39075 GCF_045603845.1 Methanobrevibacter sp. | reverse complement strand
TTTCGGCAAGTCCAAAAATATCAAATCAATGTTGTCTTCATCAATTCCATCCTTAATGCTTTGGTTTTTAACTTCAATGTTGGTTATTCCAAAGTTGTCAATGTTCTTTTTGGCAACTTCGGCAAAATCTTCCCTTATTTCTTAGCTGAAAACCTGTCCTTCAGGACCGACCACAATACCAAAATTGAGCGCAATAGCTCCAGCGCCTGTTCCTGCATCAACGACACGACATCCTGCTCCCAAACCAGTATGGGCAAGAACCTGTCCAATATCCTTTTTAATTAAAATTGAACATCTGCGGTCCATTATGTCAATGAAATCATTGATGTTAGGTTTCATGATTTTAAATGTGTGGTCAAGATGGCTTTTAACCTCATCACCAATTTCGGCCTCATCCAAAACTTCGGATTTAATAATTCCCAAATCGCTTTGAAATTCCTGACCCGGTTTTAAAACATATTTCTTTCCACGCTCATCTAAAATCATCTTCATAATATACACCTAATTTTCAAGTTCTGCCAATCTTTTTACCCTTTTTAAGGAATCTGGGTGAGTGGACAATAATTCCATAGCCCCATTTTTTCTAGAAATTTTAACATCGGAGTTTGCAAGCCTTCTTAACTCCTCATCAGATATTCTTCCATCACCATCAAAGTCTATTTGCTGGAAGTCATGAATGTCATGTTTCGCATTGTTAATGTCATTTACAAAAAATGCCCTGTTTGTATTTAAATCATCAATTGTTTGTTTGTCACATCTTGCTGCACCATAAGACAACTTATATAATGCAGACACCAGTGCTGCCGGACGGTTGCCGAACTCAACACTTGCTTCATCAGCATAATATTCCCTTGTTCTTGAAATGAACAATACCAATAGCTGACCGATTAAATAAAACAAATATCCTACAATTCCAATAATGATTGTTAAGCCATTATCGCGGTCTCCTGAAAACATGAATGACAATGCGATATAATAACAAATCATCGGAATAACGCTTACAGCTGAAGTTACTATCATGTCATTATGTTTGATGTGGCCCATTTCATGACCAAGCACTGCCTTTAGCTCATCACGGTCAAGCAATCCCAAGATAGGCCTTGTAATTGCAATGTGTCCACTTCTGGATGATCTTCCATAAGCAAACGCATTCGGAATATTAATTTCGGAAATGCAAACTTCCGGTTTCGGAACTCCTGCAGCCTGAGCCAATTCTTCAACCATCTGGTGAATATTAGGGGCTTCAGCTTCACTTAAAGGCCTCACATTCATAGAACGTTTAACAAGTGAAGGGCCAAACCAGTACTGTAAGAACACAATCACTAAACTAGCAATCATGAAAAAGCTCCATGAACTAATTCCAATATACATTCCAGCAAGCATTACAAGGAAATAAACGATTGTAAACATTATAATCATTGTAAGCCACATTCTCAATTTAAGTTTCCATGTGCCTCTCATAAGTTATCACCTTTACTTAATTATTTTATATTGGTATTTAAAAATTTAATGGAAAATATTATATACATTAAAGTAAATAATATATTACAAAATGTAAAGTTATCTTTGCATTTAAGAAAATATTTATTTAAAACAAAAGAGGTGTAAAAATGAAAAAAATCATTATAATATCTTTTTCATTGATTTTATTGATGTTTTTAAGTATTTCATCAACATTTGCATTAGACAATCAAACATCAATCGAAAATGATATTAATACTCAAATTGATGATAATACAATAAATATCGAAGAAATCGAAAATAATACAATTAATGAAAACCAAAACGAAAAAATATCAATATATATACAACCAACTCCTAATCAATACAAAAACGAAAAAATATCAATAAACGACATGAACAATCCAAATCCAACCCAATACAAAAACGAAAAAATATCAATATATGACATGAACAATCCAAATTTAAATTTTACAAAATCCGATATGAAAATAACATATTTTTCTAATATTCTTACAAATATTCAACAAGGAACTCAATTTAAAGTAATATTAAAAACACCTTATTTGGATTCAAATAATAACGTTATTAATACATATGGAATTCCATTATCCAATAAAAACATAACATTTACAGTAAATGGAAATAACTATGTTAGAACAACAGATGCCAACGGAATTGCAAAACTAAACATAAACCTAAACCCAGGACAATATACAATTTATTATACTTTCGCTGGAAGTGGAAGTTATCAATCTTGTTCAGAATCCACATTGATTAATGTATTAATGAAAAATATTATCATTAATCCAATAAATTTAAATCTCAAAACAGGAACCGGTTTTATGGTAAAAGTAACGGATGAATATGGAAATCCGGTGAAAAATCAAAATATATATTTTAAAATAAATAATGTTGAATATCCAAGAACTACAAATTCAAGTGGTATAGCAAAATTAAACATAAATTTTAATCAAGGATCATATGCAATTGATGTTGGATTTTACACAAATAATATGTATAATACAGTTAATCCACACACATATACCATTAATGTATTTAATTCAAATAATAATCAATACTGCATTAATAGTTTAAGTAATTACATAATACAGGGAAATACATACCAAATTCGTTTAACAGACATTAATAACAATAATTTAGCAAATAAAAATGTATATTTCTGCATAAATTCTGTTAAATACACAAAACAAACTGATAATAATGGAATTGCAAGTATAACAATAAATTTAAACCCTAATAATTATATTATTAGTACAAGTTATGGAACTTCAACATCACAAATTTCAAGTTACGAAATGATAACTGTTTCATCAGGTCCGATGAATATGCAATATTCACCTTCAGATTATAACAAAAGCTCTTACATCACCACACATACAGATTATCAATGTTTAGATAATAATTTCATACAAACATTATCTAATAACTTAACAAATGGATTAACTAATGAATTAGAAAAAGCTGTGGTTATACATAATTATGTTTTCCAATTAAATTATAAATATAACATTAATGGATTAAATAATGCATATAATTAAGCATTATTAAATAAAGCTAATTGTTATGATCAAACGAACTTATTAATGGCCTTAGCTAAATCATCCGGATTAGCTATTAGAGCAGTGACTGGAATATCCTCAGTGAACAATGCTACTGGACATGCATGGGCACAATTTTTAATAAATGATAATTGGATTGTTTCTGATCCAACAAATACTGATAAACTTGGTTCATGGAGTTCTAGTTATAATGGAGATTATTATACACAATATAAATATTGGAGAGCATTAGATAAAGAAATTTATGTAATAGAATAATAATTTTTATATAATTAATATAATTATATAAATAAATTTTTTAAAGAGGTGAAAATAATGGAAAAACTAAAACTAGGAATACTAGCAATAGCTGTTATTATGCTAATTGGTGGAAGTTATGCAGTATATATTGGAAATAATGTTTCTAATGATCAAATTACAGATTTTTCATCCGATATTAGCACAATAAATCCAAATACTGAACCAAACAACCAATTCATATTAGAAGATAGTAAAATAGTAACAACTGACTTAATGGCAGCAAATGCACTTGAAGAAACATATAAACAAATACCTGGGACAAAACTTCAAATAGACAATACTATGAATTATACTGATTTATACACCCAATGCCCAATATGTGGAGGTTATATTGCTTTAGGAGAAGTTACTAAAACATTACCTGAAGGCGCTATATGTCCAGATGCATGTGGAGCAATAGAAAGTACCTTAACTGAAGGATCATTCATTAAATATAATTATGAAGAAGCATATGCTTTATGGGAAATATATGGAGATCGTCAACCTGAAGTAAGTAGTCCTGAAATAAATACTGCACAAGATACTATTGAACCTACAGATTATTCAAATAGCATCAATACAGCAGACGTAACTGAAGAACCTGTATACAGTATTTTAGAATATAACACCGCATAAAGATAAGATTAATTTCTTATCTTTATTTTATTTTTTAATCAAAATCCATCTCAAAATTGAATTTTAGAAAAAATTGCAATAATGTTATTTTAATCCAATCTTTTTTGTTAGATTTATAAAAATCTATTTATCAACTTTATTTATTATAAATGGAGACAAATAAAGTATAATTTGCATAATATAATATTTGAAGTAATGTTTGAATATTACTTTTCAACCGCTACCACAAATTAATTATTAATTGACTAACATATATTTTAACATTACGAAATCATGGTGATTTAATGAGTGGACCTTGGGTAGAAAAATATAGACCACAAAGCCTAGATGACATTGTAGGCCAAGAACATATTATAAACAGACTTAAAAAGTATGTTGGCGAAGAAAGCATGCCAAACTTAATGTTTACAGGACCTGCCGGTGTTGGAAAAACCACAACTGCACTGGCATTAGTTAAATCAATTCTCGGAGAATACTGGAGGCAGAACTTTTTGGAACTGAACGCTTCAGACGCAAGGGGAATTGACACAGTAAGAAACGACATCAAGAATTTCTGTAGATTGAAACCTATGGGTGCTCCGTTCAGAATAATATTTTTGGATGAAGTGGACAACATGACAAAAGACGCCCAACATGCTTTGAGACGTGAAATGGAAATGTATACGAAAACCGCATCATTCATCCTATCTTGTAATTATTCCTCAAAAATCATTGATCCGATTCAGTCAAGATGTGCAATTTTCAGATTTGCGCCTCTTAAAGGAGAAGAGGTTATTGAAAGGTTGAAATTCATCTGTGGAGAAGAAAATTTCGATTATGATGAAAAAGGAATTGAGACAATAGTTTATTATGCTGAAGGAGATATGCGTAAGGCAGTCAATATCCTGCAGGCAACGGCCTCTGAAGGAGAACACATCACAGAAGACAGTGTTTATGACGTTGTTTCAAAATCAAAACCTCAGGACGTTTCCGATATGATTACCAAAGCATTGACCGGAGACTTTATGGGTTCAAGAAAATTATTGCATGAAACAATGGTCCTGCAGGGCACCAGCGGAGAGGATATGGTCTCACAAATCTATCAGGAAGTATCCAGAAGAGTACTTGACGGAAAGATGGATCCTGACTTTTACATTGACGTTATCGAAGCAATAGCCAACTGCGACTTTAGAATAAGAGAAGGTTCAAATCCAAGAATACAGCTTGAAGCCCTTTTAACCAAATTCTTATAGTAAGGTATTCAAATGTTATGGACAGACAAATACCGACCAAAAACCCTAAAAGAGATATTAGGTAACAATAAGGAAAAAAAGATAATTCAGGACTGGGTAAACAATTGGAAAGCCGGCAATCCTCAGCAGCCCCTTCTTTTAGTTGGTCCCCCAGGAATTGGAAAGACAACCTTTGCACAGGCAATCGCTAATGAATTTTCCGAATACATTGAGCTTAATGCGAGTGACAAGCGTTCACAGGACGTTATTAAAAGCACGATTGGCGAGTCTTCATCATCAAGGTCACTTTTCGGAGACGACTATAAACTAATCATAATGGATGAAGTGGACGGTATTCATGGAACCAACGACCGTGGCGGTGTTAGAGCTATTGGTGAGATTATAAAAACATCAAAACATCCTTTAATTTTAATAGCTAATGATTTTTACTCCAAAAGACTTCAGTCAATTAAACCGAAATGTCAAGTCATCAAAATGGCAAAAATCAGAGGCCCGACAATCAACAAGATGCTTAAAAACATTGCCAAACAGGAAGGCATTGAATACGATAAGGAAGCCCTTAAGGAATTATCCAAAAAGGCAAATGGAGACATCCGTTCAGCCATAAATACCTTTCAGGCAATTGCCGACACTTCACATGAGCTGACCATGGAAGATGTTGAAACCGTCACGACAAAGGATGACAGGTCAACAATCATTGACGGAGTGATGGCAACATTGAAAAGCAAGAATCCTAGACATGTAAAGGATGCTTTAAGGGTTGATGAGGACCCTACTCTTGTAATGGAGTATATCGCCGAAAATGTCGCCCGTGAATACACCAATAAAAACGAGCTTAAAAAAGCATATGAAAACTTATCCAATGCAGACCTGTACTTTGGAAGAGCTCAAAGAACAAGAAACTACGGTTATTGGAAATATGCCACTGATTTCATGGGGATTGGCGTAAGCTCTTCAAAAAGAGAAACCTATAAGAAATTCACACCTATTAAAGGCCCTACCGTGTTCACGCTGATGGGACGCAACCGTGGAAAAAGAAACCTGCGTGACGGAATAGCGGAAAAGATGTCTGAAAAGATGCACATTTCAAATACCGTTGCAATTTCAATGTTTCCTTATTTGGAAATAATGTTTCAAAATGACGAGCTTGCCTGGGAAATTTCAGACTTCCTTGATTTGGATAAAGACGAAATAAAACGCTTCAGAAAAAAGGTCATCCCGAAGTCCGTTATCAAGAAAATGGAAAAGCAGAAAGAGGAAATGCGTATTGAAGAGCGTGACAGACGTGCAGAAGAACTTCAAAATCAGATGTTTGCAGGAATTCCTCAGGAGATAGAAGAAGAACCTGTCCGGGATGAGCAGGAATTAATTACACAAGAACCAGAAGAATCATCTGTTGATGAACAGGAGTTGATTTCTCCAGAAGAAGAGACTGAAGAATTGATGATTGAAGAAATGGTTGAAGAAGAAGTTGAAGAAAAACCTAAAGAGAAGAAGAATAAACAAGCATCTTTATTCGACTTCTAATTTTTATTTTTTAATAATATAAAACAAATTTTGCTCTTTTTATTAAAAAAAGTCAACATGACGGCTGTTTTCAATTCTTTCTTTGATTTTTATTTCATTTAGATTATTTGGTCTTTTCATATCTTCTAAAAATTCTTTGGTTTCAATTCCAAATAATGTTGGAGTGGGAGCAATTGGTTTTGCCAAAATATCAAACCTCCATAATATTTTTATTTCATAACTTACTTTCAATATAATCGGATGCTTTAAGTACGTTTTCCCTATATTGTGGCGCCACATCCTCTAAGAAGTTCATAAATGATGATGCCAACTCATCATTATTTTCATTTTTAATTTCTGATTTGCCATCCATTTCCAGAAATGAATTGATCCAATCCAATGGCACGTTAATCAACGGATATATTTCATTTTCATTTTTATCGAATGCTATGCCTTCACCTTTAAAGATTGTGGAAAATATCTGATTGACCTTATCGTCCAAAATGACAGGATTTACAATCAAATCATAATCCCCCTCATTAATTAGCTTAACGCCGTATTTACGGGTGTACGGCTCCAATAGCATATCTACAATGAAATTATCCTTAGGAAGCAAAATTCTTGAATTCGGTTTTATGTCAGAAAGGGATTTTGCCGCTTTGGCGCAAATCTTTTGGAAAAGTGAATTTCTTACAACTTCAATGTTCCCATACTGTTTGGAGAATGTCTCCTGACGTTTTCTTGAAAACTTTGAAAAACGTAAATTGTTAATGTAAAGCTTTTCGGGAGTATACGAAACATATCTTGTATCCACACCGATTATTTTCAAATATTTCAATACGTCCTTTTTTGAATCTGAAAATTCCTCATCGTCACTGGCCAGAGCAGATACATCAAAAATAAAATCCATTTTATAACCCCAAGTATTTCATCAGCGCTTCTTCCATCACATCTATCGGCGCCTTTTTACCAGTCCAAATCTCAAAGCTTTCAGCACCCTGATACAGAAGCATTTTAATTCCATAAACAGGCTTTGCACCAGCTTCAATAGCTTGCCTTAACAGTACTGTTTCATTCGGATTGTAAACTGCATCAAATACCACCAGATCATCATGCATCTGGTCACTTGAAGCGATAGGATCAGCATCCACATTAGGATGCATCCCTACAGGGGTTGTATTAACCAAAATATCGGCATCGTTTAGGTTCATATTATTGATTGAATCACAGGCAACATCATCAATCAGAGATGAATCTGAAATGTCTGAAGCTAATTTCTGAGCCCTTTCAACATTTCTGTTCAATATTGTCAAATTATCGACACCATATTCTGCCAAATAAAATGATATTGCTCTTGAAGCACCTCCTGCACCGGCAACTACGACATTTTTGTTTTTAACAGAAGTCACTTCTTCAATGGCTTTGATAGCACCAATACCATCCGTATTATAACCTTTCAAATCCTTGAAATCAATTGTATTGACCGCACCTATTAATTTTGCAACCTCATCAATCTCATTCAAATGTTTCATTACTTCAATTTTATGAGGTATTGTTACATTAAATCCTTTAATGTTTAATGCTTCAGCCCCTTTAATGGCATTGCCCAAATCTTCGGTATTGACATCAAATGCAGTGTAGACATAATCCATATCCAATTTTTTAAAGGCTGCATTGTGCATCGGCGGCGAAAAACTATGTTCCACAGGATGGCCAATCAATCCAACCACATTTGTACTTCCTTTTATTTCCATATATTAAAATTAGCTACAAAATTATTTAAACTTTAATTTTCAAAAGTTAATATACTATAAAATAGGAGAACTAACATGGAATTCACAAGACCAAGAGGTACTAGAGATTTTTTATTTGAAGAAATGGAAGAGAGAAAAAAAGCAGAAAGTACCTTAAGATATATATTTGAAAATTATGGTTATAGGGAAATTAAAACCCCTTTATTTGAAGAATTAAAACTTTTTACAACAAAATCCGGAGAAGAAATTGTAGACCAGCTATATAATTTTAAAGACAAATCCGATAGGGAACTGACATTAAGGCCGGAAATCACCGCCCCAGTAGCCAGATTATATTTAAATGAACTTGAGAAGACTGCCGTCAAGCCTATCAAACTTTATTATTACGGCAGCTGTTTCAGATACGAAAGACCTCAGAAAGGAAGATTCAGACAATTCTGGCAATTCGGATGTGAACTGATAGGCGCCAAATCCCCTCAAGGCGAAGCTGAAGTCATTGCAATGTGCAGCGATTCAATTGAAGCTTTAGGAATCACCGGTGCTGACGTCAATATCAACCACTTAGGCATTATCCGTGGCCTGTTCAAGCATTTTGAGGTTGATACCAAAACCCAAAGGGAACTGATGGTAGTTATCGATAAGGGCGACAAAGACTTATTGAAAGAATCTTTAAGCGGAGAAAATCCTATTATCTCAAATGATGAGCTGAACCAGATTCTGCTTAAACTGATTGATCTTGTTGGAGACAAAAGCATTCTTGATGAGGTTGAAGAGTTAATCAGAGATTATGAAGAGCCACAGGAGGCATTCAGCCAATTGAAAGAACTTGTTGAGCTATTGGACTCCTTTGATATGGACAACTACACCCTAAACTTAGGCGTTGCAAGAGGTCTTGACTACTATACAGGAATAGTCTTTGAAATTTATGTTGAAGGCCTTGGAGCCCAAAAACAGGTTTGCGGCGGAGGAACATACAGCCTAATCAAGGTATTCGGAGGCCAGGAAGTCGAATCCACAGGTTTCGCACTTGGTTTTGACAGACTGATGAATGCCATTGAAGAGCTGGTTGAAAAACAGGAAGCAAAATCACACCTGGATGTTTATGTTGCACCAATTTCAGCTGACGTCAGATTAAAGGCTTATGAGATAACACAAAACCTAAGAAGAGCAGGTCTGAGATGTGATGTTGACTTGAACAACAAGAAATTCAAAAAGCTCATGAATTATGCTGATAAAATCAAAGTGCCAAAAATGATAATTATAGGTAAAAACGATTTGGAAGAAGGCAAAGTAACCATTAAAGACATGGAAAGCGGAAATCAGGACTTAGTGGAAATTGACAACATCATAACATACCTGAAAGGAGAATAAACAATGAATATCAATTTTAGACATGAAATTAATGGCGTTAAAGTAATTACCGCAGTTGCACAGGACGCTGAAACAGGTGAAATCCTAATGGTAGCCAATATGAACGAAGAGGCATTGCAAAAAACCATTGAAACAGGCAAGGCCCATTACTGGAGCACATCAAGAAACAAGCAATGGCTGAAAGGAGAAAGCTCAGGCCATACTCAGGAAGTGGAAGAGATTCGTGTTGACTGTGATATGGATGCAATCGTTTTAAAAATCAGACAAAACGGTGCTGCCTGTCATGAAGGCTATTATTCATGCTTTTTTAGAAACCTTGAATTGGAAAATTCACCAGATATTAATGATTTGAAAGACGAAGATATAAAAGAAAACCAAGAAAGACTTGTTAACCCCGAAGACGTGTATTAAGATGAAAACAATAATTCCAGATACAAGTGCTGTGATTATTGGAGCTGTTAGCAAACTGTTGGAAGAAGAGGATTTGGATTATCCTGAAATTATTGTTCCAGAAGCTGTTGTCTGCGAACTTGAACATCAGGCAAATGCTAATAGACGTGAAGGCATAAACGGATTGAATGAACTGCAGCACTTACAAGATTTACAATATGAAGGAGAACTTGCAATATCCTTTAAAGGCAGACGTCCTACCAATTATGATATCAAATATGCTAAAAGCGGAGAGATTGATGCCTTAATCAGGGATTTGGCAAGATCAGAATTCGGAACATTATTAACCAACGATAAAGTACAGGCAGAAACCGCCAAGGCACAGGGAATTCCAGTTTACTATTACAAACAGGAATATGTTGAAAAGGACTTGTCAATTGCAAAGTTTTTTGATGAAACGACAATGTCCGTTCATTTAAAGGAAAATGTCGTTCCGATGGCCAAGAAAGGAAAGCCTGGACACATCGATTTTGTAAAACTATCCGATGAGGTTTATAATCACACCAAACTTCAGGAAATTATTGATGAAATCATTGACAAGGCAAGAAGCGATGCTAAAACTTACATGGAATCCGTGAAGGAAGGTTCCATTGTCGTTCAGTCAAGAGAATACAGGATTTCAATTGCCAGACCTCCTTTTTCCGAAGCGATTGAAATAACAGCAGTAAGGCCTGTTGCAAACATTGATTTGGACGAATATCATTTAAGCAGTAAATTAATGGAGAGAATCAACAACAGCGCTGAGGGAATTCTGATTTCAGGATCTCCGGGTGCAGGTAAATCCACATTTGTACAGGCAATAGCCAAATATTATTCCGGAGAGCTGAATAAAATCGTTAAAACAATGGAATCTCCAAGAGACCTTCAGCTTCCTGATGAGATAACCCAATATGCTCCGCTTGAGGGAAGCATGGAAAACACCGCCGATGTGCTGCTTCTGGTGAGACCTGATTATACAATCTACGATGAGCTCAGGAAAAACCATGACTTCAATATCTTTGCGGACATGCGTCTGGCAGGAGTCGGAATGATTGGTGTTGTCCACGCAACAAGACCTATCGATGCAATCCAGAGAATAGCTTCAAGAGTGGAACTCGGTGTCATTCCATCAATTGTTGATACGAGCATTTACATTGAAGACGGAGAAGTCAAAAGCGTCTATGAAACGAAAATGACAGTTAAGGTTCCAAGCGGAATGAAGGAGGCTGACCTTGCAAGGCCTGTCATTGAAGTTCGTGACTTTGAAACCGGCGAGCTTAAAAACGAGATTTACACTTATGGTGAACAGACCATTGTAATGGATTTGGATTTGGTCAAAAACCCGTCAAATGGCAGTTCCAAATCATCAGTTGACATCATTGCCGAAAAAGAGATTTTAAGACAAATCAAGAGGATATTGCCTAAAAAAGCGAAAGTGGATGTTGAAGTAATTTCTCCTGAGAGGGCAAACATCTACATTCCGGAGGATCTGGTTCCTAAAGTCATCGGCAAAAACGGCAAAAGGATAGCTGAAATCGAGGAAAAGATTGGAATTTCACTTGGCGTTGAAGTTATTGAGGACAAATACGAAAGGAATCCTTTTGAAATCGACATTACACACACTAAAAAACAGCTAATTTTAGAGTTAGGCCGTGAAAACGGAAGATCCAACTTTGACATATTGGTTGGAGGAGAATATCTGCTTACAGCAACAACCTCCAAAAAAGGTGAAATAAGAATTAAAAATGGCATTGAATTGTCCGATTTCATAATTGAAGCAATTGAAATGGGATTAGAAATCAGTGCCGTGAGAAAGTGATTGAAATGAAAATCGGTGCATCAACATTAGCAACATTTAATGACAGTTTAGACAGCAGCTTGGAATTTATAGAAGGTTTAGGAATAGAATATGCGGAATTATTGCATCAGTACCCTACCGAAACCTTTGACATGGACATTTTAAACAGCTATGATTTGAAATACACTATACACGCCCCATTTATGGATGTAAACATTGCCGCCTTAGGCTCCAAAAGCCGGGCCGCCTCAATGGAACAAATCAGGGACTCAATTGACCTTGCAACTGAGATTGATGCCAAAGCTGTCGTTGTCCATCCTGGACTGATTCCGTTTCTTGCAAGAGAAATGCCTGAAGAAATCTATAAAGTGGCAGACAACTCAATTAAGGAGCTTGGCAAATACAGTGAGGATTTGGGGGTAAACACCACAATCGAAAATATGCCCGCATTTGAAAACATGATTTATCAGGATATGAAAAAACTGGATGAAACTCTTGTGGAATTTGACATGGGAATGACTTTTGACATCGGCCATGCACACCATTCAGGAATATCTCCGGACGAGACATATTTTGATTCCATTAAACACATACATGCCCACGATAATATGGGTGATGATGACTCACACCTAGCACTTGGTGAGGGCAATATTCAATTAAATGATATCATCAATACTTTTGAGAAGAAAAATTATAATGGCATCTACATGATTGAAGTAAATGATAAAGATTCCATTAAAAAAAGTTTAGAATATCTTAAAAACAACTTCTAGTTTTAAAAAAAATAAAAATTTTAAGAGGTAAAATTACCTCTTAAGGTTCAATAATAATTTTGTTTGCGATTGCAGTACCGTTATAACTTGTAGTAATAATATATTCAGATACGGCAGCGCCTAATCTAATATTCAATGCTGCATAACCGTCAGCATCAGTGGTACGGGTATAGAATACACCGTTGATATTGAATCCTACTTGTTGACCAGGGAACGGATTACCTTGACCGTCGACTAACAATGCTCTGAACTGATCGGAAGTTCCGTATTTTTTAACCAGGTCATTAGCGTATAGGATAGGCAATACTTCAATGTTATTGGATACCATACATTCACCGTACATTGCTGTGATAGTGTAGTTACCTGCATCTAAATTGATGTTCAATTTAGCTTGTCCGGATGCGTTGGTCTGGCGAGTGTAGAATACACCGTTGATGTTGAATGTTACGTTTTCACCTGCACCTACGACTTTACCGTCAGCGCCTACAACAGTAACAACATACTGTGAACCGTTTCTGTAGTATTTTACTAAATCTGTGTTATTAACTATATTGGATAAAACAGTGACAAGGTTTGAATATTCCTGACCGTTTTTCGGATTAGTAGCGGTGATAATATATTCACCAGGGTTTAAGTTAATATTCAGTTTAGCTGTACCGTTTTCATTGGTTTTACGTGTGTACATTACACCGTTGATGTTGAATGTGACTTCAGTTCCGTTAGCTAAAGGATTACCTTGACCGTCAAGGAAGGTAGCATAATATTGGGAAGCGTTTCTGAACATTTTTACCAAATCATCAGCAACTACTGTGGATAAAACAGTGATGCTGTTTTCGATTGTGGAGTTAGTGCAGTTTCCAGTACCCACATATGAAACGGAACCTGTGTAATTACCAACGTTTAAATTGATAGCAATTGAAGCGGTACCGTTTTCATTAGTGGTTCTGTTATAGGTTGCACCATTAATTGTTAAAGTTACGCTTTCATTAGCCAATGGTTTGCCGTTCATATCTGTTAATTTCAAGACGTATCTGGTACCGTTTTTGTAATACATCACTACATCTTCAGCCTGGATGATGACCCTTTGCATTGCAGGGGTGTTGTTGGCAACGAGTGTGTCTCCAACAATTAAATCAACAGCAGCATCACCAGTGTAAGCGGCAGCAACAAGATAGTTATCTGTTACAGAGCCTGTTCCTTTTGCGTCTACAGCAAATTCACCGGTAGTTGTAATGTTGTTGTCGGTTACAGTAGCATTACCTCTTACAATGTGAACACCGGTTGTTTCGATACCCATTGAGTCATAGCCTGCAGGAGTACCTTCGTTAGATCCGGTAGCATTGATTGTATTGCCTTCGATTGTGATATTAGCAATTGCGGATGCAATACCTGTTGTGTAGTTACCGTTCAATCCAACTGTGTTGTTTCCAACAATAGCTTCACTTCCGGATAAGGACATTCCAAATACTGTATTACCTGCAGCAGCAATAGAATTATCAACAATTTCAGCTTTGACATCTCCTGCCCAATTAGCAGTGTAAATACCGTAAGCGGAAGTACCGTTAACAGCAATTATATTATCAGCAATAATACCGTTTGAGTTACTTTCAACATCAATACCGCATGAGTAATCCTCATTATCAGCGAGAATCATATTGTCATCAATTTCGAAATATTCGCCTGCAATAACCAGTCCATATCCATACGGAGCACCGTCAATAGCAATAAAGTTGTCAGTGACAAGTACATTATCCCCTTTGATGTTTACTGCATAAACAGTGTCATAAGTACTCATTTGGTCGTTAGCGTTTACATCAATAGTATTATTATCTAAAACAGCATTGTCACAATTGAATAATGAAACACCAACTGAATAAACAGTGTTTGTAGTCCAGTTGATGGAACGTGAAGGAAGATCTGCTATAATATCATTATTTGAAATAGTTAAATTATCACTGCCTTCAGCATAAATAACATAATTTATAAATGTGCCATCGGTTTCGACACTGTAAACAATTGTATTGTTGTCAATTACAGTATTTTCAGAAAGAACAATTTCAACAGCAAAGTTATCTGTGTCATTTGCACCTTCAATATCGAAGTTGTTGTTAATAATCTGAATGTTGTCAAATTCATAAACACCTAACTTGGATTTGCCGATGAAATTAAATCCGTCAACAGTGACATTATCGGATACGATACTCATAGCAATAGCGTTTAAGGTAGCATTATCACTTAATAAGGTAATTGGCTTATTGATAGTAATAGTTGGTACTAAATTAGAGAATTCGCCGATGAATGTTAAATTGTCTGCTGTGATTTGTTCTCTTAAAACACCGTCATCATCGAAGTAAATGTAGAATGTGTCGTTTGTTAATTTATAATCCAATTCCATTTCAGGGGTGTTGTTAACAACTAAAACACCGCCGTCTTGAGCGTAATCAACTGCAAAGTCACCAGTCAATAATTCAGCATAAAGTTCATTGTCAATTACAGTACCGTCCTTTTGGACTTCAACAGCATATTTGGAGTTTGAAGCAATGTTGTTGTTGGTTACTGTTGCATCTATACCTATAACTTTAACACCGATAGTTTGAACACCCATCATGTCGTAGCCTAAAGGAGTGCCGACATTTGAACCGTTTGCAATAATTGTATTGTTGTTAATTAGAGTGTCGTTAGCAGCAGTAATGATACCTGTAGTGTAGTTACCTTGAACAATGATAGCATTATTTTCAACTGAGATTTCACTGCCGGATAAGGACATTGCAAATGCGGAGTTAGCATTAGCTAAAATCATGTTATCAGTAATGTTTGCTTTTACGTCACCAGCCCAGTTAGCAGTGTAAATACCGTAAGCGGACACATCAGCAACTGCGTAAATTAAATTTCCTTCAATAAAACCATCGGAAGCACCGTCAATTTCAACAGCACATGCATAAGTACCGTTTTGACCAGCAAAAATCATGTTATCGGAAATATCGAAGTTTTCACCGGATAAAACGAGAGCATATCCGTAAGGAGCTTCAACAACACCCATCTGATTTTCAACGAGGGTTGCGTTGTCCCCTTTGACGTTAACTGCATAGATAGTATCATAAGTACTTATTTGGTCATTGGATTTGACACCGATAGTGTTGTTGTATAATACAGCATTATCACAGCCGTCCAAGAAAACACCTTGGGAGTAAACCATACCTGTACCCCAGTCGATGGAACGGGCAGGCAATAATGCAACAACAGTATTTCTTGTAATAACCAAATTGTCAGAGCCTCTAGCATGAATAGCTATGTTTTGGAAAGTTTCATTGGTTTCAACACCAAAGGTAATATTGTTATTGTCAATTAAAACATCATCAGACATTATAATGCTGATTACATTATTATTGTCATCAGCGACACCGTCAACAAATATGTTGTTGTTGATGATTGAAACGTTTACAGCATCTTCAACATGAATTATTTCAGGTAATGTTTCGCTGACAAACATGAATCCGTCGACAGTTACATTGTCGGATTGGATATTGAATGACATGTCGCCTAAAACTGCATTGTCGCTTAATAACTTAACAGGTCTGTCAATGATCATCCATGGAGGGAGATTTGAGAATTCACCGATGAATGTTAATGATTCGGAAGTGATGTTTTCCCTTATGAATCCGTTTTCATTGAAGAACAGGAAGAATGTGTCGTTGGTCAAGTTGTAGTTGGTTGCGTTTGCTATAGGGATGTTGTTTTCGACTAAAGCATCACCAGAAGTGTCGCTTACACTGTCATCACCTAATAATTCAGCAGAGACAAGGTAATTGTCAGTTATTTCACTATAATCATCAGTGCTGATTATTGTAAAGTTTCCGGTTGAGGTGATTGCGTTGTTGTGGATTTGGCTTTCACTCATTGCAAGAATACCTACAGTTTGTGCCGGAATCATGTCTCCAACTTTTTTGGTACCATTTTCACTACCTAAAACATTGATTTCATTGTTGGTAATTGATGCGATATCGTCCAACATCATAGCTGAAATACCCATTGTGTAATTACCTTCCATATATATTTTGTTTCCGTCGATGAGTGCTTCAGATCCATATAGGTTCATAGCATATCCTGCGTAGGAATTGATTGCAATATCATTGTTAGTGTACTCCATTTCACCAGAATATTCAAAATTATCCCAATCCATTGAAGCATAAATTCCGTAAGCCACATATGGTGAATATAAATCTATGATATTACCGTCAACAGCACCGGATGATACAAATTCAATATCAATACCGCAAGCATAATATAATTCGGAATTAAGTGTAATTTCATTATTGGTAATGAATGCTCTTCCTGTAGAGATAATACCGTAAATACAATCTTTACCGTTAGCAATGATAGTATTTGCATCAATAACAGCCATATCTGATTTAACATCAACTACATAAATTGTATCATAACCATATTCAGTTACAATATCTGTAGCAGTGAGGTCTATAGTGTTGTCAGCGAATTCCAAACCAGTCATGTCCCTAAATACGATACCTTCAGAAACAGGGAAGCTTACATAGTTACCGGATGTAGCAGGAATTTCTTCCCATATAACATCAACAGAAGGAATAGCAATTTCAAAGGTGTTTTCTGAAATTGAATCAACAGCAGAGTTTTCTGCATACATTGCATTATTGATAGTTGTACCTCCGGTTTTACCGACAAAATGAATTCCATTGTTCATAATTAATACATCAGTATCATTTGCAAGATAAATTGCATAGGAATCAGCTAAACCAGTATCGTTTACATGGATAGTGTTTCTTTCAGCGGTTAAATTGGATCCTATAACAACTAAACCTTTTCCAGTGGAAGTTATGTCATTATATGATAAAGCGACTTTACCACCTTTTGCATTGATTGCGACATTGTCAACACCTAAAGAATCGTACCCTAAAGGAGCGCCGACATTGGAACCTTCCAAAGTAAATACGTTATCGTTAACTATTAATACTTTGGCGTTGGAAGCAACACCAGTGGTATAATTACCGATAGCTTCGAAAGTGTTTCCTTCAACCACAGCTTCGTTAACGCCGAACAATGAAACACCGAAGAAAGTGTTAGCAAGACCTTCAATTTTATTATTGCTGATGTTAACTGAACAACCCATACCATACCAGTCAGATGCATAAACAGCGTAAGCTGAAGCAGGAGCAATAACAGAAATATTATTGCCGTCAACTACACCAGATGAAGGATTGCCTATTTCAACACCGCAAGCATAATTTGCAGTACTGCCAACATTAATTACATTGTCAGATACACTGAAATTATCACCATCGACTTTAATACCGTAAAGATAGTCGATTTCACTTAAAGCTTCAATTTTATTGCCTTCAACAGCAACATTGTCTGAAACAGTAGCGTGAACTACATAAACAGTAGGATACAAACCAACAGACTCATTGGTAATCAAGGTAATGTTATTATCAGTGAATGCTAAGTTATCACAAGCAGCAAAGACAATACCTTCACTGATACCGAAACCTGTACCCCAATCAAGATCACCGGCAGGAATTTCAATTTCAACAACATTTTCTTTAACTTCAACATCTTCAGAACCTAAAACATAAATAGCAAAGTTAAAAGCAGTACCATTGGTTTTACCAGTGTATGAAATAACGTTAGCCTGAACATTTAAGTTATCTGCATAACATGCGAAAATTGCAAAAATGTCTCCTGCATTTTCTGCACCTTCAATATCCATTATATTTTCAGATATTGCTATGTTAGAAGCGTTATCAATTGAAATTGTGCTTGTTTGAGCGTCATAAGAAACAAAATTTAAATTGCTTATTGTAGAATTATCACTTCCTGAATTAAAATAGAATGATACATTAGTAAGTACATCACTAGATGAGTTAGAAGTGATTGTTAAAAGTTTATCAATTACAAATTCTTTATCACTAACATTTCCGAGCTTGATTGTATCTCCATCAGAAATGTTAGAATTTTCGAGAATTGCTCCTGTTTCATTATCGAAATAAGTATCATAATTACTATCATCAATAACGTACTCGGAAGCAGATAAAATCTCGTTATCCTGTACGAGAGCGATACCGTCATCGGATGCTGTAATATCCTGTGCGCTTACTGCACCGAGAGACAGTACCAATATTAATAAAAATATGGATAAATATCTATATTTCATAAATGATTTTCTCCTAAATTTATTTGAACAATAAATAATATAAAAACTTAATATGAAATTTTTATATGACAAATATTATGTACTTATTATTAATTAAATATTGCGAAAAATGAAAAATATTCAAATTACCTTTACTGAGTAATAAAAAATAGTTTACTTTTAAAGGAGTTTCTTCTCTTTGATTTCCTTTTTGAAATAGAGGTATTTGGATTCAATGACTTTTCTTATATTCTGAGCTGTTATCTTACCTATTCCCTCGACTTCCATAAGCTCGTTTTCAGAAGCATTGAATACCTTATCAACAGACCCGAAATGTTCCAATAAGTTTTTAGCATTTACCGGACCGATTGCAGGCAAAGATTCCACAATGAACAGCTGCTGTTCCCACAGACTTACCGGCTTTTTGTCCGTTCTTATCTGAATATTGGTCTTTTCACCGCTTTGCTCCCTTATGGCAATTCTTTTAATCATTGCTGCAGTATCCTGAGCATCACGGGTTGGAATAATGCTGATGCCGAAATCAAGAGCTATTGATGCGATGGTTCCCCTGATTGCATTTGGATTGACCATGCCTGAGTATAAGTCATCACCTTCAAGAATCATCAGAGGCCTTTTGAACTCCTCGGACAGTTCACGGGCCTGCTTGAAGAGACGCTTGTCAATCATTGAGCTTACAAAGTCCTTGGCGGTCTTTCTTTCAATTGCCACTTCATCGCTTACCTGATAGTCTGCAACGGCCATTGAATGAACCTTAACGTCCATTTCCATTTGTGACAGGTACCTGATTACCTTTGAGTTTCCCTCACGGGAATCCGCATAAACCACAGGCAGTTTTTCCTCCTTAGGCTTATCAATTACCTTGACCTTTTTCTCATTGTCCATTCTTGCAGTGGCTGAATCGTTCAATTCCTTCAGGACCTTAGGATTAATTAGCTGATTTTTCATGTTGTCCTCTTTTCTTACGGAAGACCAGTAATAACCCTCATCACGGGTTCCATTAGTGATTAGCACCTTTACACGACCGGTTCTTTTACGGCCGGTTCTTCCACGGCGCTGAATCATCCGGACTTCGGAAGGAACAGGCTCATAGAGTACAACCAAATCAACGGCAGGAATATCGATACCCTCCTCTGCAACGCTTGTGGATATCAAAACATCATATTCGCCCATCCTGAATGCCTTGATAATCTCTTTTTGCTCTTTTTGAGTAAGTCCCTTTTCACCATCCTTAGTGGCCTGTCCGAAGAATTTTGCTGATTTGATTCCTTCACGCTCGAGCTTTTCATGAATCATTTCAAGAGTGTCCCTGAACTGAGTAAATACGATGATTTTAGATGCCTTTTCATCCTGCTTATTGTCATATCTTGCAGTCTTGAGAGTGGTCTGTCCGTCACCGGTTCCCAGTTCCTTTTTCAGTATTTCAGCTAAAGCCCTTAGTTTAGGATGTTCCCAACCGTTATTTTCAGCATTGTGAGCTAATCTAACGGCACGTGAAAAGTTAGGATCATTCATCAATGATTTTGATGCCTTGGTTGTCTTTTTTCGCAGCCTCTGAATATACTTGTTGAAAGGATGAACTCCCTGAGTTTCAACAAGCTCCTGGGCATGCTGGATATTTATAACAGCACTTAAAATGGAAATCGCCTGGAACAGTTCCTTTTGAGGATTTGTGGTTCTTGCAATTTCACCCTGAATGCGACCTCTTGTCTTTAATATGTCAACTTTGGTAACAGACACCGTCTTTAAGATTCCCATGTTCTTGAGAGTTTTAAGTCTGATTTTTAAAGCCTTGTCAAGAGAATTATTAATCTTTTCAAGCTCGGGACTCATGTCAATTCTGACCCAATCAATCTTAACGGGATTGAAATAAGGCTTTACGTCCGTGTCGTTTTCGGTTTTGACTACGACATTTTGAATATACAGGTTTTCACAGACTTCCTTGATTTTGGATTTGTCGGAGCCCGGTGAAGCAGTCAGGCCCAAAATCAGGTTATAGTTGGATTCCTTGACATATCTTGAAGCCAGATAGACATATGAATATGCACCAACACCATGGTGACATTCATCAAAAATAATCAGTGAAACACTACTTAAATCATACCTTCCATTCAACAGGTCGGATTCGACAGTCTGGGGGGTTGCTGAGATTATTCTGGATTCTTCCCATCTTTTAACGCGATCGTCTGTTTTAACGGAACCCGTTATGGATGCACACGGCAGGTTTAAAAACTCCTTGAAACTTGACTCATGCTGAATGGCCAAAGGTTTGCTTGGAGATAAAATTAGAACCTTGGAGTTTTTTACTTTCTGCAATCTGTCCGCTGCAACAAGGATTGCTACAATGGTCTTACCTAAAGCGGTAGGCGCAACAACCATAGTATTTCCCTTTTTCAAAACATCCCCAGCCAACACTTGCTGATAAAGTCTTGACTCGATAGAATCCTTTTTAATTAGCGGATGTTTGATATAAGTAGTCATAGTTAAAGTTTAGTCAATAGCTATTTATAAAATTAGTGAGAGCAGTTGAACAGTATTCGTGACCCATTTTTTCCTATAATTTACAATAACAGATAGAATGCTATGGATTCTAGACACTTAAAATATAATTTTTTCAAAGTAAAAAGTGAATTTGCACTAAAAAAGAAATATTACGTCAATTTTAAAAAAATAAAAAAGGTTAAAATGAATTAACCTTCTTATAAAGTAACTTTTACCGTATTTGCTATAACGGCACCAATCGGTTGATACATTGAAGTAATGATGTATTCACCCGGAATAAGGTTAATGTTTAACCTTGCAATACCTTCATCATTTGTTGTACGGTTGTAGAAGACACCGTTGATGTTGAAAGTAATTGTCTGACCTGCATAAGGCAATCCCTGACCGTCAACCAATGTCACTGCAAACGGACTGGCAACACCATACTGTTTGGTTAAATCAGACGCGTTAAGCACAGGTTTGACAGTGATTGAATTGGAGACAAGACATCCTTTATAATCCGCAGTAATAATGTATGTGCTAGGACCTAAGTTCAAGTTCAGCCTTGCAATACCCTGATCATTGGTTTTACGCTCATACAATACACCATTGATGTTGAATGTAACGATTTCACCAGCACCGGCAACGGTTCCGTCCTGTTTAATTACTTTAACAGTGTATCCGGTTCCGTTTCTGTAGAATAGCTCAGTGTCCTTGTTGTCGACTAATAATGATTTTACAATCAAATCAGTAGCCAGTTTCTCGCCGGTGTCAGTTCTCTCAGCAGTTACTATGTATTTGCTTGGCAGGAGATTGATTGCAATGCTTGCGCTTCCGTCAGCTTTAGTGACACGGTCATAGAAAACACCGTTGATGTTTAACCTGATAGGAATATCGGCCAATGGAGTACCGTTCTGTGAAACTGTAACGTAATAACGAGTACCGTTTTTAAACATCATTGTAATGTCAGTTGCATTCAATGTTGGTTTTACATGAACGTATGAAACAACCCTATCATCATCAGCCTCAACAGAGACTTTGTAGTCTCCAGGGTTTAAATTGATAGCAATTGAAGTCTTACCTTCAGCACCGGATGTTCTTGTGTAATTCTGACCGTTGATTCTGATAACGAGTGTCTGGTTAGCCACAGGGTTTCCAGATTTATCCTCAACAGTCACATAGAACCTTTCAGAGCCTCCGAAATACTTGGTAACTTCAGGAGCGATTATGACAACATTAACGTCTTTCACATCAATTGAAGCATTATAGGAAACGTTATAATACCTGTCGTCACCTGC
This sequence comes from Methanobrevibacter sp., assembly GCF_045603845.1. Lineage (GTDB taxonomy): Archaea > Methanobacteriota > Methanobacteria > Methanobacteriales > Methanobacteriaceae > Methanocatella. Next base: position 16,296 of record NZ_JAZUMY010000051.1, on the reverse strand, counting down.
ATAGAATACAGTGTAGTTATATGTGCCAATGGTTAAATTTGAAACCGCAATGGTAGTTTTTCCAGAGGATAAATTGTTTTTATATGTTTCATTATTGATTGAAACTGTTACCTCACCGGTAGCGTCATTATCGAGTGTAATTTCAAATAAAGCATCCTGGCCAACACCGATATCATCAGCAATGACATTCATTTGAGGAGAAGACTTATTGAATTTCACGACAAATTCGTTGTGGTAGAAATCCCAGTCCCCATAAATTGTTTCTTCACCATGATCAAATGCTACAAAAATATATGTGCCTTCCTCTAAAACACCTAAATCTATTGCAACAGGACCTTTACCGATAAGTTTATCCAAAGAGTCTTTTAAGTAAATTGCATCATCCTTAAATATCGCATATTCATTAAACCAGGTTACGAATCCGGCCCATCCTTCACCATCATAATCTGGGAAATATTTATTGAACCAATCTCTCCATTCAGGAGACCATTCAGGATATATTTCTTCAGAATTGTTGATGTTGATTATAAGTCCGTAATCATCCCAGTTGCCTTCAGGAATATCTGCATAGATTATTGTATGCTGGCCATCATCCTCAATAGATGAACCCATTGTGAAATTCATGTCACCTTTTTGTTTTATTACACTGAAATTTCCACGGCCAATTTCAATTGGAGTTGAATTGTCGCCTTTAACCAAATAGACAACAGCCTCATATTCGCCCACAAATCCATATTCATTGAAAATGCTTTGATTAAGTAAACCAAGTGGAACAAACCTTAACTCAACGAGTTCCATTTCACCAGTTTCCTCATTTTCCTCATAATACAATATGGTTTCGTTGAATGCCAATTCATCATTAATATAGATTAAAATCCTGTTTGATTCATTGAGTATATTTTCAGCAAATTCGAAAGTAAACAGGAATGGTACAGCATTTGGGTATCTGGATTCATTACCGATATTAACCGCAGCATAATCAGGGTTTATTTCATATGTAAAATTTTTCTTAAATATTTCTAGTTCATCAGCACCATCTGCAGCACCTGTGAATTTAATTGTAACCTCATATTCCCCTTCAGAAGTTATGTTTAAATCATCTAATGAAATTTCACCATCTGAACACCAGTGCAGATACTTAACACTAAGCCAATTAAACACATCATAATCAAAATCACCGCTATCCACCAATTCAGAAACGGCAGGATCATTTACATCATATATTCTTCTATTATCATCCCATGCGCCTTCGCCTTTTGGATAGAATACGATATATTCCTTGTCAATTTTTTCATCATTTATATATAATACATATTTTGAATCAAAGACACCTGCCTGAGATTGAGGGTTGCCGTCAAAGTATATTGCAATTGTAGTAATATTCGGACTATAAACATAATCTCTGACTTCAATTTCAGTGAACTCCCATACATAATCCGGAGTCATATAAGTAAAATTATAATCCTGACTTTTTGAGACATCCGCTTCGCTACCATTACCATAATTAACTGTGATTTTTGTTGTTTGAGGAGTAACACCTAATTGTGAATGGTAAATTAAATATCTCTCTCCATCAAATTCTAATCTGGAGATATTTGTTATTATCAACGCAGGATTTTCATCATCATTTAGATAAATTGCGATAGTTCCGTTAAGGTCTCTTACATCACCATCACGAAGGAAAATATCTATAATAACTGTGTCATGACCATATCCGATAACTACAGAGTCTTCAAATAATGGGGCAAACAAACTAATTTCAACATTTGAAATAGGGTTAATTTCACCTTCGACTTCCAAACCGCCATAATTTACTTTAAGCGTATGTGACTTTTCTTCATTAATTTCTAGCTCCCGTGAGCCAATTACATAACTTTCATCATCACGTCTTAAATCTGAAATAGGAATTGTAATCGTTCTTGAATTATCAATTAAAACAATGACATTTTCAGCACCGGTTACATAATTTGAAATTATTGCGAAACAATCTTCATCCTTACTAATTATAGTTTTAGAAGGATTAATCTCAATGCTGGTATCATCATTTTGAGCAATTTGAGGTGAGTATAATGTAATGATTAATTCCCTCCAATCATCATTATAATCCACATGCACATAATGCTGCCCAACAGTTAAATTCAAGTCTCCCACAGGAAGAATGTAGAAATCACCATCATTTTCTAAATCAGATAAATTACATGAGAAATATACATCATCTTCCGGGAAATCCCAATTTTGGTTATCATTGATATAAACCTTAATTGTTTCATCGTCACTTTTTCTGAATGTGAAGAAATTATCATTTTTCCATTGTCCATCATCATATGTTACAATTTCACTGTATCCCTGAGAAAGTCCATCTTCATCTTCTATCATATTAGTCCCGCGATAATCTATGAAACTATCTTCATCATACTCATTTACAAATGAGAACCATTCAGAATAAGAGTATATTTCATCACCGGTAGAGTTTATTATAATAATATTAAAGCAATATAATTCACCCTCTTCAATTCCCAAATCATCTTTATACCATATAGGAGAATATGTGTAATCATCAGGAGTGATTTCATGAATGATATCATTTTCATTTACTCTATACAGATTACCTTCCTCGTCTTCCTTTTTGATAATAATTTCAACAGTTCCATTTGAATTTTCAGGACAGAAAAGACGGAAATTCTTATTTTCATAATTAATATATGTTCTAAAAGTATCATTTTCAAATAATGCGACGATAATTGTATCTTCACGAATGATTTTATCATTGCATTTAACTGTGATGTTATACTCGCCAGCTTCAGAAATTCCTAAATCTTGCAAAGACCAATCATGATATGGGAAATCTTCCCCTTCTTCAAGTTCAATATCCCAGGAAATACTGTTTTCATCATCTTCATTTATAATAATGAAAATCTTGCCTTCACTGCCATCCATCACGTCAACATTTATTACCCAGCCTTCAGAATCTGTGTAAAGTGTTCCTCTTTCGTCATCCTCATTCCATACACCTACATTGATTTCAGAATCAGAAGAAGTGGTTCCATTAGAAAGCACCTCATTTTCAAAAACAGCAACAACATCATCATTAACTTCCTGTGATAAAGCTAATGTGTCGTCATTTACAGTTTGATCAGCATCATCGGCCGCTGAAACACAAGCAAGCGAAACAATGAAAAGAATCAGACATAACATAAATAAAATTTTCTTATTCATTTTTCTTACCTTCAATCAAAACTTAATTAAAATAAGCAATAATAAAAAATGCTTAAATTAATACTTAAAGTTCTATCAAAAGATATATATATATATAGTGATTTGAATTTTTTAAGGCCTTATTGATAGAAAATTGATGAAAATATTATTGAAAATGATAAAAATAGTGAAAAGATTTGACGAATTGTATAGTCTAAAAAAATAAAAAAAGAAAGGTTAAAATGAATTAACCTTCTTATAAAGTAACTTTTACCGTATTTGCGATAACAGCACTAATCGGTTGATACATTGAAGTGATAATGTATTCTCCAGGAATAAGGTTAATGTTGAGCCTTGCAATACCATCAGCATTTGTTGTACGGTTGTAGAAAACACCGTTGATGTTGAAAGTAATTGTCTGACCGGCATAAGCCAATCCCTGACCGTCAACCAATGTCACTGCAAACGGACTTGCAACACCATACTGTTTGGTCAAATCAGAAGCGTTAAGAACAGGTTTGACAGTGATTGAATTGGAGACAAGACATCCTTTGTAATCCGCAGTAATGATATATGTGTTAGGACCTAAGTTCAAGTTCAAACGAGCAATACCCTGATCATTGGTTTTACGTTCATACAATACACCATTGATATTGAATGTAACGATTTCACCAGCACCTGCAACGGTTCCGTCCTGCTTGATAATTTTAACAGTGTATCCGGTTCCGTTTCTGTAGAAGAGCTCAGTGTCATGATTGTCAACAATTAAGGATTTTACAATCAAATCAGTAGCCAATTTTTCACCGGTGTCTGTTCTCTCAGCAGTTACGATGTATTTGCTTGGCAAGAGATTGATTGCAATGCTTGCGCTTCCATCCGCTTTAGTGACACGGTCATAGAACACACCGTTGATGTTTAACTTAATTGGAATATTCGCCAACGGAGTGCCGTTCTGTGATACAGTGACATAGTATCTTGTACCGTTTTTATACATCATTGTAATGTCATTTGCGTTTAATGTTGGTTTTACATGGACGTATGAAACAACACTGTCATCATCAGCCTCAACAACAACCCTGTAGTCTCCAGGATTCAAATTGATAGCTATTGAAGTCTTACCTTCAGCACCTGTTGTTCTTGTGTAATTCTGACCGTTGATTCTGATAACGAGTGTCTGGTTAGCCACAGGGTTTCCGGTTTTGTTCTCAACAGTCACGTAGAACCTTTCAGAGCCTCCGAAATACTTGGTAACTTCAGGAGCGATTATGACAACATTAACGTCTTTCACATCAATTGAAGCATTATAGGAAACGTTATAATACTTGTCATCACCAGCATAGGATACAGTGTAGTTATATGTGCCAATGGTTAAATTTGAAACCTTAATGATTGCTTTTCCGGAAGATAAATTGTCTTTATATGTTTCGTTGTTGACTGAAACAATCACTTCACCGGTAGCGTCATTATCAAGTGTGATTTCAAATAATGCATCCTGGCCAACACCGATATCATCAGCGACCACATTTAATGTTGGAGTTATTTTGGAAACTTTAAATGAAGCGGAATCGGAAGTTGCCAAGTGATTTTTGTCACCATCATAAGTTACTAAGACTTCATATTCGCCAACTGTTAAATCGGAAACTGGGAAGTTAATGTTTCTGGATGTGATGTCAATTGTTGTTTTACTTACAACGCCGTTGGAATCACTTACGGTAACATTCAGTTTACCGCTTTCATCACCTGCAAGAGCAATCTTGATATTTGCAACGTCACGGACAGAAATATCATCTGCTGTGACTGTGATGTTGGAATTAACCTTATTTACAGTTACGTTTTTAGTAGCGCTTGAAGAGCTTAAGTTTACATTTCCGGCATAGCTGGCAGAAATTACATATTTATCCGCATCCAAACCATGAACAGTGATTTGACCTTTACCGTTGGTTAGGGTAACGTCATAATTTTTACTGCCGACACTGACTGATATTTTACCGGCGACAGAATCACTTAAGGAAACACCGATAACCAAATCACTGCCGTAAGCAACATTGTTAGCTGTTATTGTAATTGATGTGGATTTTTTACTGACCTTAGCGGATGCGCTTGCACTGGCAGGTCCGAAGTTTGCATCTCCACCATAACTTACTGAAATCGGATAAGTGTTTGGAGTCAAATCAGATACAGACAGACTGGCTTTTCCTTTATTTAATGCTACAGTGTAATCCTTACCGTTAACTTTGATGTTTACATTTCCTGTTACGGCAGCACTGGTGCTGACATCGATAACCAGGTTGCTTCCGTACTGAATATCATTGGCAGTTACAGTGAGTGTTGGAGTACCTTTAACTATTGCCTGTGAAGTGTTTTGAGCTGCGTTGAAGTTGTCATCACCAGCATATTTTACAAGCAAATCATAGCTTCCTGCACTTAAACCGGATACTGTGAATTTCGCATGAGCATTAGTCAGGCTTTGGGTGTAGGTTTTTGAATTGACTGTTAAAGTCACATCACCTGTTGCACCATCTGATAAGTAAACGTCAACGATTAAGTTTTCACCTGCAAGAATATTATCAGCAGTTATTCTGATATTGGTGGTATTTTTATCGCCGTATTTATTGATGAATTGTGTGTTAGTTACTGTTTTTTTATTGGCAGCATAAATATAATCATTCATGTCTGTTGAATTGTTTATGAAAGTGGAATTTTCAACTACAAGATTTTCACAGTATATATCAGAAACTATTACACTACCCACATTTCCCGTATCAATACTGTTTATAGTGTTGTCGCTGAATACTGAATTGGTAACAACAACATCTTCCCCATTAATTGTACAAACATTATTGTCATACCTATCAGTAGCATTGTTATTTATGAAGTTAGATTTGTCAACACTTATGTCGTCACCGGAAATGACATGTGAATAGACAGTGTTATTGACAAAATCGGTGTTAACAATTGTCAGATTTGCATTTTCCGTATAAATCACATGATAGCCATAATTATCTTCAAATTGACAGTTGCTGATAGTGATATCTGAAGATTTATACTCATCATAGTAGTAGAGGACATTAGATGTGAAATCCGTGAAAGTCAAATCGTCAAGTGTGACTTTATCTGCAGCAATACGGATATTTCCGCGAAGACCGTTTCCATTAATCTCATGGCCATTACCTTTAATTGTAATGTTCTTATTAATGTTTACGGCATAATTCTGTTCATGGCAAATGTAATCCTTGGTTAAAACAATGGTATCACCGTCGGTAGCATTGCCAATTAGATTTTGTAAATCTTCAAATGTTCCGTAAGAATCATCGATGACAGCCAAACTGCAGGTTGTAGAACCGACATCATATTCTTCATTGCCTAAATAAGTTATATTGGCATCATATAATCCGGCACCTACATTGCTAATTGTGAAAGTAGTATTTCCTTTTATTAATTCTTTTGTCTGTTTGAAGTCGCCTAAAGTGAGTGTAACACTTCCTGAAGCAAATATTTCATCCTTCAATAGATTAGTGACAATCACATTAATGCTTACAGTTTCACCTAACTTATAAACATAAGACTCAGGCTGTGCAAAAATTTCAACTTGTTTTTTATAGTCGTTTGGTTTATTGTTTGTGAAAATACAATTTTTCATGCTAAGTACATCACCATAAATAGCACCAGGTTTTGTATTTGCAGTATTATTTATAAAAGAACAGTCAATTGCAGTGACATTTCTTCCATAAATTGCGCCCCCACACTCCGTAGCTGTGTTATTTATGAAATTGGAGTTAATTACTTCAAGATTTCCATATGAAGCAATAGCACCTCCGGAACAAGGGAAATCATAAACAATGTTTCTATCAGCAAAGTTATTTTCAAAATTACAGTTTTTGACTGTTAAATTTCCATAGGATACAATTGCACCACCATTACTATATGAATGACCATTAACAAGTGTCATATTGTCTAAAACAACATTAACTCTATCAATATAGAACATCCTGGCACCATCATTAGCATCGATGATATTTCCATTGCCGATTATTGTTATATTTTTATCCACATCAATTGCGCCCGGATCAACATATTTGTCATAAATGCAATAATCCGTTAAATAAATAGTGTCTCCATCACTGGCATTATTAATCATTTCCTGCACATCTTTAAATGTTATGAATTTACCGTCAATAACACGCAAGTTCTCAGTTTCAGAATACTTCTTCAAATATTCATTTTCAGGATATGTTACATTTATTTCATATGTTCCTTCAGCCAAATCAGACACGATTAAACTAGCATGATTATTGACAATACCTACTACAGTTTCATCATCATTTACACTGATTGTGACATTTCCAAAAATGAAAGTCATATATTCCGGAAACTCCACATCAATTTCAACACTTTGACCCGGATGAACGACTGATGAATTGAGTTTAATATTAAAGTCAATCCACAGTTTTTCGAGAACATAATCGTTATTGACAAAGGCACAGTTGTCGTCAATATTTGCATATAATGCATAAGCCCATATTGCTTCACCTTTGTATGCGGAATTATTGGCAAAACTAGAATCAACAACACTCAAATTATTTTCAGCATAAATAGCACCACCATAATTACCGGCATAGTTATCTACAAAACTGCAGTCAGAAATATCAGTATTGCCTACAGCATAAATAGCACCACCATCACCACCAGCATTATTGCCTACAAAATTAGAACCAATAACTGTCAAAGAATCATAAGCATGGATAGCACCACCATTATTACCGAAATTATCAATAAAATTACAGTTAACAACTGTCAACGGATTATAAGCATAAATAGCATTGTCAGATGCATTAACGAATGTGAGATTCTCTAAAACAACATTTCCATCAATAGTGAATATCCTGTTATGATTTCCGTCTATAATTTGGTCACCTGCTATTGTGATATCTTTATATATGGTAATTTCATCATCGATAGCAGGATCATAGATACAGTAGTCCGTTACATAAACAGTGTCTCCATCATCAGCATCATCGATAAGCTCCTGTAAATCCCTGAATGTGATGAATGAACCCTCGATGACTCTGATTTCAGTTCTTCGAGAAGAGGATTCAAAATACTCATTTTCATCATAGGTTACTTTTACATCATATGTTCCTTCAGTTAAATCAGACAATACCCGACTGGCCTGCCTGTCAACAATTTTCACAGTTTTTTTATCACCATTTACGCTGATAGTGACATCTCCGAATACATCATATTCAAATTCCACAGAAATTTCAACATTTTGACCTGGATTAACGATTGATGAGTTTAAACTTAAAGTGAAGTCAGATGAAACTTTTTCAAGAATATAATCGTTGTTTTCAAAGGTACAGTTGTCAATAGTTGCATATAAAGCATGCGCCCATATTGCTTCACCACCACCATACTCAACGGAATTATTGATAAATTTGGAATCGGAAACAGTGATATTGCGTAAAGCATCAATAGCGCCACCATCATCTTCAGCGAGGTTGTCTTTAAAGATACTGTCACTTACAGTCAAATCACCAGTAGAATAAATAGCACCACCATCACCCTCAACAGAGTTATTTGTGAAAATAGAACCACTAACAGTCAAATCACCAGTAGAATAAATAGCACCACCACGATAAGCAGTATTTCCTTCAAAAGTACAATCATTAACTGTCAAAGCACCATCAGAATAAATAGCACCACCATAATCACCATGATTATTTATAAAACTACAACCATTAACAGTCAAATCACCATCATCACAATTAATTGCACCACCATCACCCCAATACTGAGCATCAGTGAATACAATATCATTTAATACAACAGTAGCATAATTAACAGATAAAATTGAATATTCATCATTTCCATCAATAGTATTGCCATTTCCAATTATCGTTAAATCCTTATCTATGGAAATTGGACCTTCGCCATCATAAATACAATAATCAGTTAAATAAATGGTGTCACCATTTTCAGCATCATCAATGAGCTCCTGCAAATCCCTGAATGTGATGAATGAACCGTTAATAACTCTGAATTTGGAAGTTTCTTCAGAAGAGTAATAATATTCAGTTTCATCATAGGTTACTTCCACATCATATTTTCCCTCAGCCAGGTTAGATAATACCAAACTAGCACGATTGTCGACAATATCCACAGCTTTTACATCACCATTTACGCGAATATTGACCTTACCGGATACGTCATCGTAAAATTCTGCAGAAATTTCAATATTTCCTCCAGAACTGATAACTGAGGAGTTTAAATTTAAACTGAAATCAGAAGAAAATTTACTAAGAACATAATCGTTGTTTTTAAAAGTACAGTTGTCAATAGTTGCATATAAAGCATACGCCCATATTGCTTCACCATCACCATAATCAAGTGAATTACCAACAAAAGTGGAATCAACAACACTAATGTTACTTGAAGCATAAATAGCTCCACCACAACTACCAGCAGAATTATCTGTGAAAATAGAATCAACAACAGTCAAATCACCAGAAGAATAAATAGCACCACCATAATCATCTTCCGCAGAACATTCTGTGAAATTACAGTTAATTACAGTAAATGATGAACCATATGATACTATAGCTCCACCTGAACCCCATCCCCAGTTAGAAAAACCGTTGATGAAGTTAATATTGGTTAAAGTAATGTTATTTGAATTTATCTCGAAAATTCTGGAAAAGTGATTTCCGTCAATAGTATATCCATTACCATTAACAGTAATAGATTTACTAATATCAACACCTCCTCCTTCAGAATCACCATCATAAGTATAATTATTTTCCAGATAGACTGTTGAGCCTTCATCAGCATCATCAATCTTCTTCTGCAAATCATCAAAAGTACCGCCATCAGCACTTTTTAATATTTCTACATCATTTAGAGATACAGATAATGTATCGTCACTTAGGGTTTGATCAGCATTATCCGCCGCTGAAACACAAGCAAGCGAAACAATGAAAAGAATCAAACAGAGCAAAAATAAAATTTTCTTATTCATTTTTCCTACCTTCAATCAAAACTTATTAAAATAAGCAATAATAAAAAATGCTTAAATTATAATTAAAAGTCTATTAAAAGGTATATAAAAATATGATGATTTGATTTTTTTAAGGTCTATTTAAAAGTATTTGGTGAAAAATATTCAATGGAACCTACAGAAGCACTTACTCCATGGTTACCTGATTACCTGAAAGTTACAAAAATGCTTTATATAAGTTAAAATATGCTATTAACTACAAAAATACGGAGAACGATAAAATGAGTGAAGTTATAGAATTTTTAAAAGAAAACCCTTTAGTATATTTAGCAACCAGCGGATTAGACGGAAACGCAAAAGTAAGACCAATTCTCTTCTATTTTGAAGAAGACGGAAAACCATACTTCTGTACAGCAAACAACAAACCTATGTTCAAAGAACTGGACGCTAACCCTAACCTTGAAATTACAGCTGCAACCCCTGAATTCCAATGGTTAAGAATTGCAGGTAAAGCTGAATTCACCGACAGCATTGAATTGAAACAAAAAGTAATTGATGCAAATGAACTTGTAAAATCATTATATGAAACCGGTGAAAATCCAGTATTTGAAGTGTACACTGTTTCCGGAAAAGCTACAATTGCTGACTTTTCAGGTGAACCTCCAAAAACATTTGAATTATAATAAATCATTGACACAGGATTTGAATTTAGTTGCGGCTTCTCCAATAGCTACAATTAAATCACAATCTGTTGTCAGTGCCTTTTCAATACCATCCCTAACCTCATCATAGCTTGCGCCGAGAGTTCCTTTTTTTACAAAGTCATCGACATGGTCAAAGAGTATCCTCTCAGACAGTGATGAATCCTCATGAAGTATTTCATTAGCTATCCTTTGTGAAGCGGCGGATGCCGGGACAATGTATTTTGAGTATTCAAGTGCATTTTTAAATATTTCACAATCGCCGTCATGGCCTGATTCGGACGATACCGTAATGACGCATGTAAACTCTCCAAAGAGCTTTTCAAACTGATTCAGGACAGTCTGAACGCCTGCAGGATTATGTGCGTAATCAACGTAAATCTCTTTTGAGCCAGTATCTGCTACCTTTTCCATCCTTCCCTCAACACCAGTGAAGGTTGCAACTGATTCCAAGATTTTATCATAAGGCAATTTTAAGAATTCATGAGCTGCAATAATGACACCAGTAACGTTATATACATTGTGAAGACCGTCTATTGCCATTTGAACTTCCAGCTTTTCCTCAGGAGTGTGCAAATCGAACTTACGGTTTTTCAAATCAATATTTGTTGCGATATAATCCACTTGAGGGGTTGTAATTCCGCATGGGCAGAAGTAATATCCGCAGCCCGAAATTATTTCCTTTACCTTGATTTCACGTCCGCAGACACATTCTTTGGGTTTTACGCTTTCAGGAGTCCAGTCAATACCGAACGTTATCAGGTCACCTTCGAAGTTGTATTCCCTTAAAAGTCCCATTATTGTCGGATCCTGTCCATTAACTATCAGTTTTTTGCCGTTGAGTTCCTCAATGAACTCTCCCTTTACATGGGCGTAATCCATGAAGCTTCCAAGGCAGTCCAGATGATCGGGAGTGATATTCGTTATTAATCCGGCCTGTATTTCAGCGCAGTCCACAATCCTTTTTACGGTTCCGGGAACTCCGAATGTTCCGACTTCCAATATTGCCACATCCCCATGAAGTCTTGACTGTAAAATCGGAATGTATTCAGCATTTCCCTGCATCTTTTCAAGATTGTGTTCAGTAGGCTCGATTCCATTGTCATAGGCTATCTTTTTAAGAAGTGTCGTGGTTGTTGTCTTTCCGTTTGTCCCAGTTATTCCAAATACCGGCTTTTCTGTGTGGAAATTGTCAATCACATCATCCAATTCAAACAGGGCCTTGTCAATCTTTTTAAATATTGCTGATTTTTTGGACAGGCTTGCTGGAGGAACAATATAATCTGCCTTTTCAAAAAACTCATCGGGAGTTTCGCCGTAAAACAGCTCTATGTCATAGCCTTCAAGGGATTTTGAGAATCTGCATTTTTCCGCCGAAGAGAGATCTGTTCCCATGACATCATATCCCCTTTCCTTAAGTATTCTTGCAATCAGATTGCCGTTAGCTCCGCAGACACCAATAATACCGAATGTTTTAGTCATATTTATTACTTCCTTTCTCGAGTCCTTTCATGATTTTTTCAACGGTCGTGAGTCTGTCATAAGCAATTAACGGTCCCATATGCAGTATTATGTCGCCGGGCTTTGAATATTTGAACGTTTCGGCAGCGGCAATCTCTATGTTTTCAACGGCAACTTTGTTGATTTTTGGATTTGTTATAGCATCCAGAAGTTCATATGCGGCTTCCATTTCAACGTCCTGTGTCACCTCATTGAATCCGCTTGCAATGACTGTCTTTATGTCATAATTACTTACAAGCTGGCCGACTTCGGCCTTGTCACGAACGGATAATGTGTCAAAGTGATCCAGAAACAGGACCACACTTTCATCCTTAAAGTAATCCAAGGTTATTTTCATCCCGTCATAGAGAAATGCGGAGTCTAAAATCACTTTTCTTCCATTATAATCTCCAACATCTTCCATGTGGGCAGGCAATCCCTTAAATTCAGTTAATGCATCGATTATATCTTCCTTTTTAACGCCGTATGTCAGTGCCACGGCACTTGCCGCAACGGAATTTTCAAAAAAGTAGCTCATCATGTAGAAGGGCGTAGTAAAAGAATCATTTTTATATTGGACAGTCAAGGATTTATCACCGACGGTACCTTTAAAATCAACATCTTCATCTAAAGCATAATATAATGCATCGTTTCTTTGAGTATTTATCATGTCGAAACATGAGTGATTTGCGATGAATGTTTCGGACATCTTTTCAAGAATCATTTTTCTCTGCTGGTACTTTTCAAGGGAGCCTCCGAATTCGGACAGATGGTCTTCTGCAATGTTTGTTAAAAGACCAATTTTAATATCCAAACTGTTTAAAAGACCGATTGTTCCATGAGGAAGCTCAAAAATCGCAATGTCACACTCATCAGCCTTGCCTTTAACTATTCCATCAATAATCGCTTCGGAAACCAGGTTATTTACCAGAGATGAGCAGGACCATACCTTATAACCTGCCTGCTTGAAAAGGGTGGTCGTGATGAATGTTGTGGTGGTCTTTCCCATAGTGCCCGTTATACCAATAATATCGACAGGAATCAAATCATTAACTATTTTGGAGAACTCTTCATTGGTTAAAACATGTACATCAGACTCTTTAATTAGTTTTGCGATTGGCGCTGAATCAGGAAGTGTCGGCGGAGCATAAACCGCTTCGATTCCATCCAGATTAGGATTTTTATTGTTCATATCCAATTTTATGCCTTCATTTTCCATCTGATTTAAAATTCTTTGAACATCGACTTTAAAATCAGTGATTTCCTTTAAATCCGTAACAGTGACATCATGGCCCAGATGATTAAGCAATCTTGCAACAGGCCTACTTGCATTTCCTGCACCAACAACTAAATAATTCATGAAAAAACAATCCTTATAATTTATCTCATATAATAATATGAGCACACTTAATAAATAAGTTTAATTAAAAAAAAGAAATTTTAGGCTAACACGAGGATTATTTTTCAAATCTTCTGATACGTGTTACGCCGATTGTAATTAATATTAACAATAATACGAGAATAGGATTTCCTGTAGGATAAGCAGATAAATCTATTCCTTCACTTAAAGCATCTGCATGATGAGCGTCAGTGTGATTATCCGTACGGTTATCAACAGGATCGTTGCGATATACAAGGATATCTGTTATGGTATCGTTTGCCTCGTATTTTTTATCTCCTGAGTATGATGCATCTACATCCCAGTCTCCTTTAACTAATCCAGGAACATCAAATACTGCTCTTCCGTTTTCAACCTCTTCAGTGTATTTTTTACCGTCAACAGTAATTGTTATAGTACCGGTTGCATCTTCAGGAACCTTTACGACAACTGTTGCATGTTCACCTTCTTCAATTTTGTCTCCTGCAGCATTGATAGGAGTCTTACTTTTGATAACAGTAAATTTCACAGTTGTTGTGCTTGGCAGGTATTTGTCATCACCCTCATAAGTTACTAAAGCAGTGTATTGTCCGCTTGGAAGTTCCGGAATGATAACGCCGGCAACACCGTCACCGATTATGGTTGCATAGTATCCCACATCACCAATATTGACAAGCACTTTTCCGGTTGTGTCTTTTGGAAGGACATAAGCGGAAATTATCTCATCCGCTCCGACATAGATGTCCTGAGCTTCTGCGGTTATGTTTGTAGGACGTTTGATTACTTCAAACTGACCGGTTGTGTAGTTATCTCTGTACTTATCATCACCGCTGTATTTAACAGCAACAGTCTTGTTTCCGAATGCTAGGCCTTCAACATCGAATACTGCTTTTCCATCTTTTACAGTGTTAGAATATTCTTTACCGTTGATTTCAATGGTAACTGTGCCGGTTGCATCTTCAGGAACTGTTACCACAACGACTTCAGTGTCTCCGACATAGATGTTTTGTGCAGATACGTCAATTGGAGCATAGAGTTTAGGAATGTCAACCGTAGCGTTTTTAACAGACGGATTGTTTGTGTCGTCACCTGAGTAGACTACAGTGATATTATGTTCTCCAGGAGTTACATTGGTCAAATTAACAATTGCAGTGCCGTTGATTACAGGTGCAGTGAAGTTCTGACCTTCGACAGTGATTGTGACATTTCCTGTAGCATTGCCCGGAACAATGACAACAACAGTTCCGTTTCCTTGATCAATCACTTCAATTTCGACATTTTTATTGGTTACCTTAAAGACTGTTGAATTAATAGCATAAGAGTATTTGCTGTCTCCATTATATCTTACGCTTACAACATATTCTCCGACAGGCAATCCTTCAATTACAAGCTCGCCGTTTCCTCCGCTTACAGCAACAATATATTTTTCGCCTTCATTATATGATGCGCTCAATACACCTTCATTTAAGTTGAAGACATATTCCTCACCGTCGATTACAACAGTTACGTTTCCTGTAGCATCATCAGGGACAATCAGTTTGATGTATTCCAGTTCTCCAACTGTGATGTCATGTGCAATTGGAATTACGAATGGTTTGACCTTATTAACATCGAATAATGTAATATTGGATCTTGACAAGTACTTATCGTCACCTATGTAGGTCAGGTTCACATTGTATTTTCCGCTTGGTATGTAAGGCACGCTTACAAATCCTTCACCGCAGGTTACATTGACATAGTATTGAGATACTCCATCGATATCCACTAATACCTGACCGGTTGCATCGGCTGGAACTTTAACTTTAATGATTACGTTTTCACCGACATTGATGCTTTCGATTTCACCGCTTACAGTTGAATTGTGTTTGAATACTGTGAAGTTTGCAGTTGTGAAGTTTCTGACATATTTATCATCCCCAGGATAACTTACGGCAACTGTTTTGACACCTGCAGTCAGGTTTTCAACCACAAACCTTGCAACACCGTTTTCAATATCAGCAAAGTACTCTTTACCGTTGATTTCAATTCTGACTTTGCCTTCTGCATCATATGGAACAGTTACGTTGATTCTTGCAACATCTCCGACATAAATGTCATCCACATCCACAGTGATTGGAGCTGTGAGCTTAGGAATAGATGCAGTTCCGTTTACTGTTGAATTGGTGTGAGTGTCATCACCAGAGTAGATTACAGTAATATTGTGATTACCAGGAGTAACATTAGTCAAAGTGATAACAGCAGTACCGTTAACAACAGGACCAGTGAAGTTCTGACCTTCAACCTCAATAGTCACATTACCAGTAGCATTGCCAGGAACAACCACAACAACAGTACCATTACCCAAATCAACAACAGTTAACTCAGGAGCAGTTTTCACCTTATCAACAGTGAAATTACCAACAGTATGATTAGCAACAAAGTTATCATCACCAGGATACTCAACAATCACAGACTTAGGACCCGCAGTCAAATTCTCAACATAAACAACAGCAGTACCATTAACAACAACACCAGGATACTCCCTACCA